>JARRNW010000243.1:0-5803 GCA_037384565.1 Candidatus Thiodiazotropha sp. | reverse complement strand
CCCCGACAATCATCAGCAATATTGCGCTGAGCCGTTCGATGCCGGGACGCCAGTTTTGCAGGCGCTCCCGCAGGCCGCTACCCAGATGGGCGAACAGGGTCCCGTACAGGAGGGAGGGTATGGCGATCGCACCGAGTCCGAAGCCGAGACCCAGCAGCATGCCGTGCCCGGTGTCGCCCACCGTGGCGGCGGACATCAGCACCGCGGACAGCGGGCCGCAGGGGGCGAGGGCCATTGCCACACCCATGAGATAGAGTCCCCCCGGTAGAAGCGGGGTGGCGGTATTGGTTGTGCCGATCTGATCGAGCGCCACACGGGGTGCGCTGGGCTTAGAACAGGTCGAAGGGGCGGGGCGTCGCAGCAGCAGGGCAATTCCAACCAGCAGAGTGGCGGCACCCATGATCGGCCGGATCCACACTTCCCCAAAACCCTCTTCCAGGGCCTGGCCTAAGGCACCGGCCAGACCGGCATACAGAACATAGACACTCAGGCGTCCCAGGGAGAAGGGCAGCAGGGTACGCCAGGATTGCCCCATGCCCCCCTCCCGGGCGAGAAACACCGGTGCCAGGTAGGGCAGGCAGGTCAAGGTGCAGGCCCCCAGGCCGAACACCAGACCCAGGCCCAGGGCCATGGGCAGGGTGATCAGGGTGGGTTCGACCGGGACGATGGGTGGCAGGGATGCCAGGTCCATCAGTCGTCCGCATCCTGTTCAGCCAGATACTCGCTACGTGCCAGGATCGCCGCGCCGAAGGCGGTGGTGGTCTGAGGGTGTTCCGGCACCACCAGCTCCCGCTGCAGTTCGTCCTCTATGGCGGAAACCAGGCCCCGGTTGAGGGCCGGTCCGCCGTCGAAGTAGATCCGTTCTTCGATACCGACCCGCTTGGCCAGGCGTACCGTGCGCTTGGCGATGGAGTAGTGAATGCCCGCGACGATCTCCCCCTTGCCGTGACCATTGGCCAGCAGGCCGATGATTTCGGACTCGGCGAACACGGTGCAGGTGCTGTTGATGGACAGCGGCGCGGATTCTGCGTTGAAGTGGTAGTCGCCCAGCTCTTCCAGATCGATCTCCAGGTTGCGGGCCGCTACATCGAGAAACCGGCCGGTGCCGGCGGCGCACTTGTCGTTCATGGCGAAGTTGGCCACGTGGCCTTCCGGGTCGATCTGGATTGCCTTGGAGTCCTGGCCGCCGATGTTGATGATGGTGCGCACGCCGCCGAACTTCTTGCCCGCTTCATGGGCGCCGATGGCGTTGGCGGTGATCTCGCTGATCGAGTCGTCCGCCTCCTTGAACAGTTTGCGGCCGTAACCGGTGGCGATCAGATAGCGGACCCGGTCCGCCGAAATCTGATGCTCATCGAGCAGCCGCGCCAGGGCCTCCTTGGCGTTTTTGTGGAACAGGCTGCCGGAGGCGGTGACGTGCACCCCTGCCAATGCGCCCGCTTCGTCAACCAGGGCCACCTTGATGGCCGTGGATCCGATGTCGATACCTGCGAAATAGCTCATGGTCGTTTACGCTTTCTTGCTTTGATGGATTCCAAAAAGGCCTCGATGCGGGTAGAGAGCTGGCCCATGTCATCCGGGCTATAGTCAGTCTCCACGTAGAGCATCGGAATGTTGTTGTCACTCAGGGTCTTGGCTACGCTGCGCTGCTCCATCTCGTAGACCTGGCAGCCGGCGAAGGCCTGGTAGACCACTCCGTCGGCGTTGAAGCTCTCGGCCAGTTCCACCAGCCGCCGACGTCGGTCCAGGTTGTTGGTGAAGATGGGGCAGGTGCAGGGTTTCAGGTGGCGGTCGGCCAGAGCATCCACCATATCGTGGAGCCGCCACTCGTCCACCGCGCTCATGTCGTAGAGCATGCGGTTAGCCGAACAGGTTTCGTCCGCCACCACCACGCCCCCCGCCTCTTCGATCAGCAGCGGCAGTTTCAGGTTGGGGAAGATCGGTGGCGAACCGGTGAAGAGGATGCGTGGGGCCTTGCGCTGAGCGGCTTGAAATCCGCTCGACTCACGTTCCTGGAGCTCTTTGTTGAGCCGCTCAACCGCCTCGGTCCAGCGGTCGATATCATCAAAGAAATAGGCGTTGGTGACCAGAAACGCGTCCTTGCCGAGGAACAGGGCGGGGCTGTTTTTGCGCAGGTTGTGCAGGGTGCGAAAGGCCAACTGGGCCCGGGCGGTCTTCGCCATCGCGGCCTTGAGACGTTGTCGGGTCAGCTTCTTGCCGGTGAGTTTGCTCAGGTTTAGGGTGAAATCCCGCACCGAGCGTTGCCAGTAGAGGCGTGCCTCCTCGCTCTCCTTGCCCGGGGGCAGTTCGAGGTCATAGACGTTGTAGCCCATCTCCGCCACCATCGCGCTGGCCTTCTTTTTCTGGTCGCAAGTGGTGGGATTGACCACCAGCTCGGGATGGCCGCCACCGGGGATGGCATCATCCGCGCTGAGCACCCCCAGGGTCGCCTTGACCAGGGAGCAGGACTTGGCGGGCATGAGATCCCCGCCGGCTTGATCGAAATGATAGGAACCGTTGCACAGACGCACCGGGCTTGCGCCCACCGCGTAGATCAACTCCTCCGGGGCATGGATACAGGTGGTGCCCACCAGGGTACCCTCCCGGGGCAGGGACTCCCCCCGGCAGTAGACCCGGCGGAACAGGTCATAGAAGTAGTCCATCGCCTTAGGATTGTCATCGAACTTGTCGGTGATGTGGTCCAGAGTCTGTTCCGCCTCGCGGGCCTGTCGACTGTGCTGGAAGGCAGTGGGTTCATGGGTGCTGTTCGGGCTGTTCACTGGGTTTACCTTGGTTCATACGCTTGTTGAATCCCGCCTCGGTGGCTTCGAAGATCGGAAGCCCGACGAAGGTGACTTTGAGCGCCCCCTCTTCAGGGCAGGCCGCGACACACTTGAAGCAGAGAATGCAGTCGTCCTTCATGATGCGCGGGTTGTCGACGTCGTCCGCGATCTCCCGGATCTGCATGTCGCAGACCCGGTAGCAGTCGCCACAGCGGGTGCACTTGTCCCCGTCTTTGCGCAGGTTGAGCAGCGCGGGTTTCGAGAACAGGTAGTGCAGGGCGCTCATGGGACAGAAGAAACAGAAAAAGCGCTTCTTGATGAATGCGCCGGTGAAGAACAGACCGGTGATCAGCATGCCCAACGCGGTCATGATCATGGCGGTCTTGCTGGAGAAGTCGATGGTCAGTTGCGAAGTGTCCCCGGTGAACAGGGGCAGGATCATGCGCCCCGGGCAGATATCGCAGAAGGGCGTGCCCAGACTGTGGGGCAGATAGCCGCCACCGATGCCCAGGGGAATCAGCAGGGTCAGCGCCAGTAACACGTATTTTATACTGCTGAGACTGCGGAACTGGGGCTTGGTGTAGCGGCCGCTGCGGATACCCAGGCGGGTGCGCAGGGAGCTGATCCAGTCCTGAATCGTACCCAAGGGGCAGGCGTAACCGCACCAGCCCTTGTTGAGCACAATGAACCAGAGGGCAAAGGTGAGAAATGCGGTCAGCACACCCAGGCCCGCATAGCCGAAGAGGGACGACCAGCGGGTGGCCATCAGATGCTGTATCGGCATCAGGAAGCAGACCCCACCCCGGCCATCATTATTAAAGGCGCAGGAAAAGGTGGGCAGGCTGTTGCCGAGATTGATGGCCAGGTAACCGCCGTAGACGAACAGGGCGAAAAAGCCGATCTGCAGCCAGAAGCGGAAACGTTTCAGATTGACGTTATTGATGGCGGCCCGGATCTTACCCATCGAAACGAACCTCTCGGTAGGGTCGACTGCGCCGACGGCGGAAAAAATAGGTGCCGCCCCCGGTCAGAAGCAGGGCGCCCAGACCATAGGAGAGTCCGTAACCATAGGACTCGTAATCCGCCTCTGAGGGATAGTACTGCCCCATGAAACTGGCTTGGTAGTGGGTGCCGTGGTAGGCCACTCCTTCCAATTCCCCCGCATCACTCGAGTCAAACACCGCCTGTACCATATAGGGTTGGGCATGGCGTTTGTCGAACTCGGTCCACTCGGGAAAGTAGTCGCGGATCATGGTGAATGCGGCATGCCCCTGGTCGTCGCTGAGGGTCGTTTTGCTCCAACCCTGGCCGCTGGTGAGGGTCACCTTGGCGCCGGCCAGGGGTTGGCCCTGGTGGAGGATGCTGAAACGGATCTCGTCACCGAAGCCTGTGCGGGAGTGGAAATTTTCCTTTGCCTGACGCTCGCGAACGATCTCCAATGGGATTGCCGGATTGTGGCGTGGGGGCATCTTCTCCTCGACGTGATCATGGCCTTCGCGGCAGCTGTGTTTCAGGACCTCTGTCTTGGCGATGGACACCTGGCGCTGGCCATCTTCGATCCGTACCTGTTGCAGGTAGGCGTTGTAGAATCCCTCATCCGGCATGGGGAAGACGGCTTCCAGCCCCTGACCTTTCTGAACCTGCAGCGGAATCTCGCTGAGCTGTCCCTGGGCATCGAGTAGTTGCATGCTGGGACTACCCTCCCAGGATTGGGTATCGCGAATCTGTTGGGGGGAATCGCCCTGACGCACCCAGAGATGCTTGTAATAGGTGCCTCGGCGGAGCTCCATCGGACCGCCATGACTGCTGCGCATGCCCCGGTTGCCTTTCGGTGCGTGATCCGATAACCAGATCGGGTCACTGGCAGCGACGGCCTGTAGGGCAAACAGCAGGCCACAAAGGCCCGTAAGCGGGATGATGTGTTTAATAAGTTTCATGATGATTGCACTCCGGGCCGCGCATTCCAGGGGGTGTGCGGAAGCATGGATGTCTGTATCGGGTCACCGGATGCAATAATTGGTCCAGTGTATAATTATCGATTTATCAGTAAGTTGCGGGTTTATGGGGTGCGTTGGTGTGGGATATGACTGAGTGAGTGAGGCAAATACAACAGCCTGCCGACCGAACGGGCATACTCACCGGGCCGGTCAGTCAGTGAGATAAAAAGATGGCGAGTCAGCGCGCGTCTTGTCGGGTTCGTTTACGAATCTCCGTGACCTGCTCGAAGCCGATGCCCCAATTGTCGGTGTTGACCTCGTCGATGACCACAAAGGTGGTGGCGGGATCCTTGTCCAGCACATCCACCAGCAGCTGTGTCACGCCTTGTATCAGTTGGAGTTTTTGTTCCTGGGTAACATCTTCGTCGGTAACTTTGATATTCACATAGGGCATGTCGATCGTCCTTTGGTTGGGGTTTGTCAGGTTAATACAGATATTCCCGTTACCGGGTCAAGCGGTGCTATCAGGCGTCATCCTCGCGATACAAAGTGACCTCAAGCATCCCGTCGGGATCGGTGTGGACCTGGAACCTGATGGGACGGCAACAGACCTGGCAGTCTTCGATGTAGCCATGCCCTGCTTCCTGAGGGTCGATGAGCACCTCCAGGGTTTCACCACAATAGGGGCAGAGAATGGTGTGTTCCTCAAGTGGCGCCATGATGTAGGGTGGGGTGGCTGAGATGCGTACAGGATAACTAACCTGATCCAAGGCCGGTAGTCGACTTTGGAATACTCTACACTTGCGGGAGAGTGCCAGTGAGAGTGGCTAGTATAGGACACTACACTAGTGGCGAAATGTTTCGCCGTCAGCTCTTTTATTCATAGGGCTCGACGCTGTCAGCTGTTACTGAATAACTCGCGTCCCCTATTTCTTTATGGCTGTGCTCGGTATGTAGGATACCGGTGACCCATACGGCATCATAGACTTCATGCTCCGTCGCCTTTTCCGTACTCGTGGTGACGAAGACGATCTGATTGGAAGGGGGAGGTGGCACATGGATGCAGGCTCCGAAATAGGGAAC
>JARRNW010000242.1:0-5812 GCA_037384565.1 Candidatus Thiodiazotropha sp. | reverse complement strand
CTGAGAGTCTCTATTCTGTTTTCTGGATATCACTACCAGTGAATTCCATAAAAATGCTGAAAACCGCATTTCATCCCGTATTTTTTTGGATGATAGGTTTTTATAAAATAGAATTTATGTAACTGTAAGGTTAAGGATATCATCCGAGAAGAACCAGCAAGAAGAAACTCCGGGAGTCGACGACCTGTTGACTTGGGTGGATACTGCGTTGTACCAGGCCAAGGAGAATGGGCGTAATCGAGTCTGTCTGTGTCGGAATTGCCATGATTTTAGGAAATCCATTTAATTCTAATGGTACTTTTTCACCAGGGACTATTGATACAGCTTCGTTAAAAGCCACAACCAGGCGCTGACACTGACCACCGAACTCGCTGTTGCCAGCAGAACGGTACTGGCGGCGATATGTTGTCCCCGCTGATACAGGGTGGCAAACAGATAGCTGTTGATGCCGGGGGCCATCGCGGCAATCAACACCGCGGTTCGGGCAACCATCGGATCGACTTGCAGCAGCTGGCACAGAAGCAATGTCAGCAACGGATGCACAATCAGGGAGAAGAGGCTGATAGTCCCGATCTGTCCCAGGTCTGCGGCGATGTGATAGCGGGTCAAAATACCCCCGAGGGCAAACAGTGCGATCGGTAGTGCGGAGTCGCTGAGGATGTCGACCGCGGAGCTCAATACCACGGGTAGATCTACGCCACTCAGATTGGCCAGGAATCCAAGACCAATGCCGATCATCAGACTGTTTCGAAACATGGCACGTAATACCACAGTGAGCGTTGCTCGCCAGGTCCGGCCATCGGAACGAATCACCTCCATGGAAGTAATCCCCAACAGATAGCAGAAGGGTGCGTGTATCGAAATGATGGCATAAGCCGTAGAGAGATTGTCAGCTCCCCAGGCTCGTTCCGAGATCGGCAGTCCGAGTAGAACAGAATTGGAAAAGAGTGCCGAGAAGCCGACCGCTACCGATTCACCCGGGGTGCGCCCGAAAAATTTCCATGCCGAATAGGCCGCCAGAAAGAAGCTGATTGAGGCACCACTGTAGAACGACAGCATGACCCGCCAGTCGTAGGCGCTCCCCAGATCGAGACGCGATGTCGCGCGAAACAGCAGGCAGGGTACTGCAAGCTGTACCGCGAACTTCATCAGGGCGTCAGTCAGGTCATCCGGAAAAAATCCTAGTCGGATCAATGTGTAACCACTCCCGATGACAAGAAATACCGGGCCGACAATATTGAGAATCTGAAACAGCATACGAGGGGAGGTTAGAAACGATAAACCGGTATTGTACGCGATGTCGAGGTTGTTCTTGCATTGATTCATCAGATTTGCTCATGAATACCATGAGGCCAACCCTGTTTATCTCCCCTGAATCGCTCCCAATAATGGCATCCAGACGGGGCAGGCTCGACAACGAGCGTGATCCAGATACAACATTCCAACACGAGGAGATCTGCCAGTGAAACCACCCAAGCATGAAATCCCGGGCACCACCATCTTTGATGGTTCGGTCGCCCGCACGGGCTATGCCCTGAACAAGATGTGCTACTCCTTCAATGAGGAGGCCAATCGTCAGGAGTTTTTGCGGGACGAGGACGCCTACTGCGCCAAATACGGTCTCAACGAACAACAACGTCAGGCCATCGCCAACAAGAATGTACTGGAACTGCTTGCCGCTGGTGGCAACGCCTACTACCTAGCCAAGTTCGGCGGGATTTTCGGCCTGGACATGCAGGATATCGGGGCTCAGCAGACGGGTATGAGCAAAGAAGAATTCAAAGCAAAGCTCGTCGCGGCGGGGAGATAAACCAATGGCTAAAATCGTAGGTGCAATCACCACTTCACATGTGCCAGCCATTGGCGGCGCGATCCACAAAGGGCTTCAGGAGGAACCTTACTGGAAACCCTTTTTTGATGGTTTTCCACCCATTCGTGCATGGCTCGACAAGGTCAAACCCGATGTGGCTATCGTGGTCTCCAATGACCATGGTCTGAACTTCTTCCTCGACAAGATGCCCACCTTCGCCATCGGTACGGCGCCGGAGTATCAGAATGCCGATGAGGGCTGGGGTATTCCCGTAGTACCACCATTTCAAGGCGATGAGGATCTGGCCTGGCACCTGGCCGAGTCACTGATCGACGATGAATTCGATATGGTTACCTGTCAGGAGATGAAGGTGGACCATGCCTTTACCTTGCCGTTGGCGCTGCTCTATCCCGACCAGAACTGGCCGGTGAAGACCATCCCGATCAGTGTGAATACGGTGCTCTTTCCGACCCCGTCAGCCAAGCGCTGCTACAAGTTGGGTCAGGCAATCGGTCGTGCGGTAGAGGCCTATGAAGGCGATCAGAAGGTGTTGATCATCGGCACAGGTGGTCTCTCACATCAGCTGGAAGGCGAACGTGCGGGGCATATCAATAAGCCGTTCGATCTTAAGTTCATGGAGAGTATGACCGCGGATCCGACCTGGGCCACCCAGTACTCCGACCGGGAACTGGTCGAGCATACCGGCACCCAGGGTATCGAACTGCTCAACTGGCTGGTGGCCCGGGGCTGCATGTCGGGCGAGGTCAGTGTGGCGCACTCCAATTATCATATCCCCATCTCCAATACTGCGGCCGCCACTATGCTCATGGAGCATCACGGCTGACACAGTCATCAACGTCAGGGTCGTGGAAAAAAGCGTGCTTTTTTTCGCGGCCCTGAACCGGTGTGGTCATGCCGCACCCAGTTCTTTCCGCTATAACCATCCCAGCAATCGCCACCACAGATAATCCAGGGGTAGAAGCAGTATCAGGGTCGCGAGTGCCAGCAGCAGCGTCATCTGCATCGCCGGGCGCATCTTTTCTCCCGCAAGCTGCAGGGCGACCACCAGCGGTGGCGCTTGATAGAGGAATAGGGTGGTGGAAAACCCTACTACCTGAGTCATCAGTACGGTTTCAATCGGCAAGCCCGCGCTATCGGCAATTTTATCGGCGAGGGGCGTCAATACAGCCGGTACACCAGGTAGCGTGGTCAGGATGCCAGTAACTATCGCGGTGAAAGTCAGTGAGACATAGTTGATCAGATTGTTTCCCGGTTCCAGTGGGAGCAGTTCGATCAGATGTTCGGCCAGACGTGCACCGAGTCCGCTGTGGGAAATCAGGGCGCCCAGACCCAGCACACCCGCGACAAAGAATAATGAACTGAAGTTGATTTCGCTATTGAATTGTTTTGTATCGATCAGGCCGAAGCGAGGTAGCATCACCAGTAGCGCGGCGGCGAGGGCTATCCAGGCGGGTGAAACGTGATGTAAAAAGTCGGTGAACCAGAGCAATAGCGCCAGTAAAAGTAGAATAGCCATCTTTCTTTCTTGCGGAGAAATTGGGCTGGTGGACGCCGTATCGCTCCATTGCAAGCGGGGCTCGTCAGGGTAGCGCAGTGTAATCAGCAAAACGATTAGTATTGACTTTAGAAAACCGAGTATGGGGAAGTGCAGCAGAAGATACTCACCGTAAAGCGGACTGATGTGAAACAGGGCTTCCGAGGTGCCCAGCAGCACCATATTTGGTACGTTGGAAGGCAAAATCGCAAAGGCGGGTACGAAGGTACCGAAGCTCGCCGCCAGTATCAATCCGGTACGGCCGTTGGAACCGGGCTCGAAGCCCAGATGATCGGCAAGTCCGAGTGTGATCGGTATTAACAACATGATCCGGCCCATGGATGAGGGCATCAGAAAACCGAGCAGCAATCCGATCACAAGTACCCCGCTGATCAGTATCAGGTAGCTGCCGTTCAACCTGTGTGCGATTCCCAACGCGATGCGTTCGCTGAGACCGGAACGCTTGAAGGCGAGGGCGATCACGAGTCCCGCGAAAACCATCCAGAGAGCCGATGAGGCGAAACCGGAAAAGATCACACCCGATGGCGCCACGCTGATTAGCATGGCCAGCAAAAAGAACAGCAGTGAAGTGATATGTTCCGGTAGTCGGGCGGTAGCCCAAAGGCCGATGACCATGACCGACAATCCGAATGCACGAGCTTGTTCCTGTGGTAGTGAAGACGGCAGGAAAATCAGATAGACACCGCTTAGTGTCGCCAGCAGGGCAATGATGGCAGTGGGGCTTAACCTGTTGCCGATTGCCATTCTCCGTAGAGCTTTGTTTTCGCACATGGACACTGTACTCGGTTGTTTCATGAGTCGATAGGACGATTGTGCACAAAAACGAAACGGCAAGTCAGCTATAATCTGCCAATGAATATCGAGAAAATGACAGCCGTGAGCCCTGCCGCCAGCGGCTTTCTATTGGATGCCCGCCGACCTATTATCGGTCGAGCCTTGGAAATAGAAGGGGCCCATCGGGTTGTCCCTCATCGGCATCCTAGGGCTCAGTTGGTCTACGCCATTCGGGGTGTGTTTCGTGTCGTGAGTAGTGCCGGTGCCTGGGTCGTCTCACCTTCACAGGCGGTGTGGGTACCACCTGATTTGATGCATGAGGTGATTGCCGCGGATTCGATCTCCATCCGAACTCTGTTTGTCGATCCATCAGTGACGGCGCAACTCCCGCAACACTGTTGTGTGCTGTTTGTATCGGCACTCCTGCGGGAACTTATTCTCAAAGCCGTTGAGATCGGTGAAGACTATTCACCCGAGGGCAGTGGTTACCGGGTAATGGGAGTGATCCAGGATCTGTTGAAAGAGATTGAACCGGCACCCATGCATCTGCCCATGGGGCGGGACAGCCGTCTTGTAAAGGTTATGAATGCTCTCTATGCCGATCCGACGGATAGTCGTGGGTTGGACGAGTGGGCGCAGATTTGCGGGGCCAGTGCGCGTACCCTGGCGCGGCTCTTCTCCCGGGAGACCGGGATGACGTTCGCAGACTGGCGCAGACAGCTGCGTCTGCTCGAAGCGATCGATCGGCTTGGGCGGGGGCAGTCCGTGACCCGGGTGGCCCTGGATCTGGGCTACCAAAGTCCGAGTGCCTTCATCGCCATGTTCCGTCGCAGTCTTGGGCAGTCGCCGAGCGCGTATCTCAGGCGCGAAGTGTAGGCTTAAGTCCAGCCAGTGGAAGCCTGAGTTTTCGATTACACCAGCCTTTTGTGCTGTTCGCGGCGAAAGTGGGCAGGTGTCATACCCGTGTGTTTTTTGAAAAAACGGTTGAAGTAGGCCGGATCCTCGAAGCCCAGTTCATAGGCCAGGCGTTGCACCGGTGCCGCAATATAGACCAGCCGCCGTCGGGCCTCCAGCAGCAGCCGCTCCTGAGTGATCTCGAATGCGGAACGGCCGGTCAGTGTCTTGCTCAGGCGATTGAGTTTGGAAGGTGTGATACTCAACGCTACCGCATAGTCCGCGACGTTCCAATGATTCAAATAGTGTTTTTCCACCAGAGCACGAAAGCGGGTGAACAACTCCGCGCGTCCCCCGGGAGCACGCACATCCAGATGCTGTGATGCCAGTTGACGTTCGATCAGCAGTAAAACGCTTTTGGCCAGCCATTCGGTCAATGAGGCCTGTCCTCGCCGCAGGTTCTGAAATTCCGCAAGCAGATGTTCAAGCAGATCTTCGATGGTCTGGGTCGCAGTTTGGTCGACAGACAGATCGATGGAACGGGGTTCCAGAAAGAGGGTGTCGAACAGGGCTCGTCCCCGGGGTGAGGTTGCTTCGAGGATCATCGATTCCGAGAGGGTCAGGACATAGCCATAAGTGCCGGGCTTGAACTTGAAGGCGTGGATGGTTGTGGGCGGGATGACGATGGCACGGGGTGGCGTGGTTGCGATGATCATATCGTCCAAGTGGACCTCTCCGCCGCCTCGAAAGATTATGAC
>JARRNW010000241.1:0-11353 GCA_037384565.1 Candidatus Thiodiazotropha sp. | reverse complement strand
CCTTCTGATAGGCTTGAGGCTCTATGGGACTCAACCCCTGAGAAACAATGGGCAGATAGTGGATTCCATTGCGCACCAGGGCTGCCTGAAACTTGATTTTCTCAAGAAAGGCGAGCTTCTCATCCATGCCCCGCCAGTAAATTTTCACCAGCTCGTGAAACCTCTTATCCTGATGGACCGCGGTATTCTCCAGCGTATGGCGCAGTTCCCGGAACCTTCGGCTGGACTGTACCAGGGGATCGTACTGCACCAGCAGAAAGGAGGTGACCCGCAGGACATCGCGATCGAGCCGGGCATCTATTTCTTTGAGTTGCAACAGGGTGTGGGATACTTCAGCATACTCACGGGATTCATCACCCCAGAACAGAAACAGCAGCATCACGAAGGCGACCAGCAAAGCGGCCAGCAAGTAACTTCGCTTAGTGCCGATAGTCACAATACTCTTCATGGCTTGAATCTGACGTTCTCACCGACCAGAGTATGCAGAAACGCTACGATATTCTGAATTTCCCCATCGGGAATCTCCCGGCCCAATTGATAACGGCCCATAATACGAACCGCCTCGTCCAGGGTTGCGACCGTGCCATCATGAAAATAGGGTGGATTGATCGCCGCCAGCCTGAGACTCGGCACCTTGAAGTAGTGCTTGTCTTCTTCCTGGTGGGTGACGTTGTATCGGCCCAGGTCCGCGCGGGTGATCTCGGAATCACGATCCTTGAAGTAATCCCCCATCGCGCCCATGTATCCGTACATATTGCCGCCCACGTTGACGCCCTGGTGGCAACTGATACAACCGTAGCTTTTGAACAGACGATAGCCTTTCAGCTCGACTTCCGAAAGAACACCCTCCTCGCCTTGTAGCCACCGATCGAAGCGGGAATTCACGGTGATCATTGAACGTTCGAAGGTGGCAATCGAAGTAGCGATGTTAGCCCCGGTCAGACCATCCTCGAAAATGGCTTCGAAGCGTTCGACCAAGTCAGGGTCCTCACGCAGTTTGGATATCACCTCCCCCCAGGAGGAATTCATCTCAATTGGATTGTGCACGGGCCCGGCCGCCTGTTCCTCCAGGGTTTCGGCGCGTCCATCCCAGAACTGTACGAAGTTGTAACGACTGTTGTAAACCGTGGGTGCTTTGATCACTCCCATGGCCCCGCCGACCCCGATTGAGCGGGGTTGCCGGTCAGTACCCCCCGAGGAGAGCAAATGACAGGAGGCGCAACTCAGGCTGTTATCCTGAGACAACCGCTTGTCATGGAATAGACGATCACCCAGGGCGACCAGTCTGGGATCCAGATCCGGGTCCATTGAAAGCGGTAATATGGGTTCATTTTTCACACTTCCGGCCAATACCGAAGGCGCCAGAAAAACCAATATTAATGTAACAATCAATCTAGTACGCATAAAAAAGCGGATTTTTACGCCCCACAGCACCCCGCTTCGACATCCTGTCGAACCGTACCGGCTGTATGGCTCAGGTGATACCTGACCGTTGTATCGGTCAAAAACCCGACAACTTTATAACTTTCAGAATTGTTAGCAATTCTGAGCCGCCATCAGGGTTAGCCGTAGAGCCGGTGAAACCTGGGCAAATAACCCTACTTTTTACAGCAGTAAAGTGCGAATATCCCGCAACAGACCGGACAACAGACTGGTAAAGCGTACACCCTCAGCGCCGTCGATGACACGATGGTCGTAGGAGAGGGACAGGGGCAACATCAGGCGGGGTTGAAACGCCGCACCATCCCACACCGGCTGCATACTGCTACGAGAGATCCCGAGAATCGCGACCTCGGGAGCATTGACAATGGGTGTGAAGGCGGTGCCACCGATACCGCCCAGGCTGGAAATTGAAAAACACCCCCCTTGCATGTCACCCGGCGCCAGCTTGCCCTCACGGGCCTTTTCACTGATCGCCATGAGCTCCGCCGAGAGTTCAAAGATACCTTTCTGGTCCACATCCCGAATGACCGGTACCACCAGGCCATTCGGGGTATCCACCGCCACGCCGATGTGCACGTAGTTACGGAATACCAGGGACTCCCCCTCCGCATCCAGGGATGCGTTGAACTGGGGCATCTCGCGCAGGGCCGCGGCCACTGCCTTCATCAGAAAGGGCATCAGGGTAAGGCGCAGATCGCGACGTTGCGCCTCGGCCTTTTGGGCAACCCGGAACGCTTCCAACTCGGTGATGTCCGCCTCGTCGAACTGGGTCACATGAGGAACGGTGAGCCAGCAGCGATGCAGATGGGCGCCGCTGAGTTTTTTCAGTCGTCCCAGAGGACGGATCTCCACCTCGCCGAAGCGGCTGTAGTCCACTTCTGGCACGGAAGGCAGGACCAGTCCGCCACCCGCAGGTCGACCCGCTTCACCCCGTCGCAGGGACTGCTTAACGAATTGATGCACATCGTCTTTGAGGATCCGAGCCTTGGGCCCCTTGCCCTTGACCAGCGACAAATCCACACCCAGTTCCCGTGCCAGACGGCGAACCGCGGGACTGGCGTGGGCTTTCACCGGCCCCCCCGACTCCGACAGCCCCTGGGGGACCGGAGGAACCCGGAGTTCCTTGTCACCAGGGAGACGGCTCTCACCCTGTTCCGCGGAAGCCTCTTCACTGGGTGTGGGTGCCGGCGCCTGCACCGTTTCAAGCTCCTCGGCGGCCGGAGCCGGACCGGCCGAGGCGGACGCCTTGTCGGCGACCGCCTCGGCATCACTGACGGCAATCGTCAGGATGACATCACCCTCACCGACACGATCGCCTACCTTGACCCGCAGATCGCCCACAACGCCACTGTGGGGCGAGGGAATCTCCATCGTTGCCTTGTCACTCTCCAGGGTCAGCAGCGAATCATCCACCGAGACTTCATCACCTTCTGAAACCAGGATCTCGATGATCTCCACCGATTCGAAATCTCCGATATCCGGCAACACTACCTCTGTCGTTTTACCCACTTCTTATCCTCTTTTGCCCTTCAGGCAGTCACTGTTTCGTTCAAGCACTTTCGATCCTCGTCTCCGGAAACCCCCGGATACTCCCTAAACACGCATGGGATTAGGCTTATCCGGATCGATCTTGTATTGCTTGATAGCCTTGTTGACCGCCTCTGCCTCGAGTGCGCCTTCATCGACCAGCGCCTTCAGCGCGGCGATAACGATGTAGTAACGATTAACTTCAAAAAACTTACGCAACTGACTGCGCATATCACTACGCCCGAAGCCGTCCGTGCCCAGCACCGAGTATCGGGCCGGAATAAAGGCACGAATCTGATCGGCATAGCTGCGTATATAGTCCGAGGCCGCGATCACCGGTCCCTTGCGACCGGTCAGACAACGGGTGACATAACTGATTTTGGGTTCGGCGTCGGGATGCAGGGTGTTCCAACGTTCGGCCTCCAATCCCTCCCGACGCAGTTCATTGAAGCTGGTCGCGCTCCAGATATCCGCGGAGACCTTGAAATCCTTTTCCAACAGTTCAGCCGCGGCAATCACTTCACGCAGAATCGTACCGCTGCCCATGAGCTGAACCCGCTTCTTGTGCTTGCCACCCTCCTGCAACGGATAGAGTCCGCGCACGATACCCTCCTCCACACCCTCGGGCATCGCGGGTTGAACGTAGTTTTCATTCATCACCGTGATGTAGTAGAAGATGTTCTCCTGCTCCTGATACATCCGGCGCATGCCGTCCTGAATGATCACCGTGAGTTCGTAGGCGAAGGTTGGGTCGTAGGCTACGCAGTTGGGAATCGTGGCGGCCATGAGATGGCTATGTCCGTCCTGATGTTGCAGACCCTCGCCCGCCAGGGTGGTACGCCCCGCGGTGCCGCCGAGCATAAATCCTCTCGCCTGCATATCGCCCGCGGCCCAGGCCAGATCACCGATCCGCTGAAAGCCGAACATGGAGTAATAGATATAGAAGGGGATCATGCTGACCCCGTGATTGCTGTAGGCGGTGGCAGCGGCAATCCAGGACGACATCGCGCCAGCCTCGTTGATGCCCTCCTGCAAGATCTGACCTTTTTTATCTTCCCGATAAAACATGACCTGATCGGCATCCACCGGTTCGTACAGCTGCCCCACCGACGAGTAGATACCCAACTGGCGAAACATTCCCTCCATGCCGAAGGTCCGCGCCTCATCGGGCACGATGGGAACAATCTGTTTCCCAAGCTGCTTGTCCCGAACCAGCATGTTGAGCAAGCGGACAAAGGCCATGGTGGTCGACTGTTCCCGATCCCCACTGCCCTCCAGTAACGTTTTGAAGGTTTCCAGGGGCGGCACCTTCAATGCCTCCACCTTGGTACGACGCTGGGGCAGGAAGCCACCGAGTTTGCTGCGCTGCTCGTGCATGTATTTCAACTCGGGGCTATCCGCAGGCGGCTTGTAGAAGGGTGCCGCGCCAATCTGATCGTCCGAGATGGGAATATTGAAGCGATCGCGAAACGCCTTCAATGCCGCCTCGCCCATCTTCTTCTGGGAATGGGTGATATTCTGACCCTCACCGGCAATCCCCATGCCATAACCTTTCACGGTTTTGGCCAGAATCACCGTCGGCTGTCCCTTGTGCGCGGTCGCCTCGGCATAGGCGGCGTACACCTTGTGAGGATCGTGACCTCCCCGGTTCAGGCGCCAGATGTCCTCATCGGTCATGTTGGCCACCATCTCCTCGAGTTCCGGGTAGCGGCCGAAGAAGTGTTCCCGGGTATAGGCGCCACCCTTGGCTTTGTAGGCCTGGTAATCGCCATCCACGCACTCTTCCATGCGTTTGAGTAGAATGCCATTCTTGTCCCGGGCCAACAGCGGATCCCAATAGCCGCCCCAGATCACCTTCAGGACATTCCACCCCGCCCCCCGGAACACACCTTCCAGCTCCTGGATAATCTTGCCGTTACCCCGCACCGGGCCGTCCAGGCGCTGCAGATTGCAGTTGATCACGAACACCAGGTTATCGAGTCGTTCCCGCCCGGCCAGGGAGATGGCACCCAGGGCCTCGGGCTCATCCATCTCACCGTCACCACAAAACGCCCAGACCTTGCGTTCGTCGGTATTCAGCACACCTCGGTCGTGGAGATAACGCATGAACCGGGCCTGGTAGATGGCCATCAACGGCCCCAGACCCATCGAGACCGTCGGAAACTGCCAGAACCCCGGCATCAGCCAGGGATGGGGATAGGATGACAGACCATGACCGTCCACCTCCTGGCGAAAACTGTAGAGCTGCTCCTCGCTAAGCCGGCCTTCCATGAAGGCCCGTGCGTAGACCCCCGGCGCCGAATGCCCCTGGAAAAAGATCAGATCCCCGTCCCGCTCCTGGGTCGGGGCACGAAAAAAGTGATTGAAGCCCACGTCAAACAGGGTGGCACTGGAGGCAAAACTCGAAATATGCCCACCCAGTTCCGTGGAGATCCGGTTTGCCTGGACCACCATGGCCATCGCGTTCCAACGAATGAAGGAACGAATCCGCCGCTCCATCGCCCGGTCCCCCGGAAAACGTTTTTGTTTGGTCACCGGGATGGTATTGAGGTAGGCCGTGTTTGCACTGAAGGGTAAATGGGCACCGGAACGACGGGCCTTGTCCACCAGACGCTCGATCAGGAAGTGGGCGCGATCCACCCCCTCATTTTCCAGCACGGCCTCCAAGGCATCCAGCCACTCCTGTGTTTCAATAGGGTCGATATCGGGTCTGTTCGGCATTGTTATTCTCTAACTGTTCAGATTTACACAGAACGAACGAAAGTCCTGAGCATACTCTTCCCCATCCAGACAATCGAATCACCGGCCTGGACCTGGAACGATTATTTGGATTAGCAATGGTATGAATTGACGTATATCACTCTATTTTATTGTTTTTATTAGTTTATTTTAAACTCACCAAAGATTATCCCACAGATATTAAGGGTATGCCCTTTGACCTTGTGTCACCTGTGAGCACTTTCCGACTCCCTTCCCGTAAACCCTCCAGGAACCCAGTCGACTAGCGGCACGTTCCACTACAGGAATAACCGGCTTGAGTAGTACAAACACAACTCTGCCCCTCTGAACATCCCTGGGTTACCAGTTCCCCGCCCTCAAGTGGACCATTGGAATCCGTAACGGTACATTTCTGTCCCGCTTCCCGAGACGCTTCCGGTTTCGTCGCTGCCAAAGGCACTGTTAATGATTGTTCGAGGCATTTTCATATCACCTTATCCTCTGAGACCCTACTGTTTCGCATGAAAACCCGGTTAAATAAAAGGCATTCTTATACCAAAAATGTACACCGACACTAAATTTGTATATTAATCAATAATCAACAAGAACCAGCCTGTTGCAGTCATTAAAAATATAATTAATCACTGATTTATTAATGACCTATAATTCAATGTAGGCGATATTCTAAATATGCCGGAGGTAAGCAATGTATACATCTCGCTTTACCTTCATCACCATCGTAATTTCGACCATTATTCTCGCAGGATGCTCTATGGGAGAACTGATGGTTCATGAAGTCAAGAGTCCCTACGATTTCGAAAAAACAGTCGCACTCGTCACCGAGACCGCCAAAGGGTTGGGATGGGTAGTCCCGAAGGTGTACGATTTTCAGAAATCGCTGGTCAACTTCGATCAAGCAGACCCAGGGAAGATCAAGGTATTAAAAGTCTGCAAACCCGAGTATGCGGCGAGTCTGCTCAAACAGGACAAGACTAAATTCATATCAGTCATGATGCCTTGTTCTGTATCGATCTACGAAAAATCGGATGGCACCACCTACGTCGCCACAATGAACTTAGAACTATTTTCTAAATTATTCAGTGGTGATGCAGCTAAAATCCTCGCCATGGTTGCTGAGGAGGACAGGAACATTCTGGCATTCATGGCCCGCTGATTCAGGGAAATATCGCCTACCCTGAACCGATAGTTTTCGGGTTGTCAGACACAAAAAAGGCACATCCCACAAGGGATGTGCCTTTTTTTCCTGACAGCTTTGATGCAATCAGATGTCTTTACGGTTCGCAAAAACCGGCCTTTCGAAAGGCTTGTGCTCCATGGCAACCTTACGACGCTCTTCCATCTGCTTCATGGCTTCTGCACGACGGGCTTCCATCTCTTTGACCATTTCGTCACGACGGGCCTTGGACTCTTCCATCCTCTTGGCGATGGCTTCAGGCATTTCCGGACGGTTCTGGGCCATGCTGTCATAACGCGCCTGCATCTTGGCGATCTCGGCTTCATGCTGTTCCTGACGCGCTTTCATCTCGGCTTCCATGTTTGCGAAAGGATCGGCATTGAACTGATCAGCGTATTCACGCTGAGCGGCAACCGCCTGCTCGTAGGCCTTTTGCTGCTGTTCGGCGAAGGCTTTCTGCTGCTCGGCAAAGGCTTTCTGCTGTTCGCTGATGGCGGCCTGCTGCTCTTCGGTCAGAGCAGGCGCTCCGACAGCGGGAGCACCATAATAAGGTGCATAACCATAGTAGGGGTAGTCGTAACCGTTGCCACGTCCGTAACCACGACCATAACCGTCACCATGCGCACGCATGTTAAATGAGAAATCGAAATCACCGGCGCCATAACCGTTACCGAAGAGATCGTCGCCCCAGTTGTTACCCCACCAGGCGTTCGCAGTTGCGGAACTCGCAGCCATAGCAATTGCCGCAGCAATGAGAGAAAGTTTTTTCATGTCGATACCCAAATTTCTGTTATTCGAAAACTATGCAAATTTCTATGGCACGTCCCTGTGCCAGGTCATTCCTTTCAATCCAGCTGAGTCAACCTTATTTGGCAGGCGCCGCTGGAGCAGCGGGAGCAGCGGGAGCAGCCGGCGCAGCCGGGTAGCCATAGCCGTAAGGAGCATAGCCGTAAGGACCGTAGCCATAAGGACCATAGCCATAGTAATCCCGGTAATTGTTGTAGCCACGACCATAACCGGAACCACGGGCATTGCCGCTCATGCCGAAGCTGAAGTCGCCGGAGCCATCACCCCAACCGTCGCCCCAGCCATCATTACCCCAACCACGGTTATATCCCGGACCCCACCAGGCAGAAGCGGTAGCGGAAGCAACGATAAGCGCAGCGGCAGCGGCAACTTGAATAGCTTTTTTCATTTTTCACTCTCCTCGAGCTAGAATGTGGTTTCTGATTTGCGAGAGAAAGCAGGTACCGCATAGCTTTCGAGATGTAGAATATTAGTATTTACTAAATTTAACAATTTATAATTTTCAATCACAAAAACTTTCTGTATAGAAATTTCCAAAAACACTAACCGACACTCACTACGATGCAGATTACCCTGACCCGACCCGATGACTGGCACCTCCACCTGCGGGATGACCAGGCGCTTGCCTCCGTAATTGGACACACCGCCGAGCGCTTCAGTCGCGCGATCATCATGCCCAACCTCAAGCCACCGGTCACCGATACGCAGATGGCCCAGGCCTATCGCCAGCGGATTGTCGAGGCCCTCCCTGAAAACAGTGGCTTCACACCCCTGATGACCCTTTATATGACCGATAGGTTGACGCCCGATGAGGTTGAGAAGGCCAAACGCAGTGGCGTGATTCATGGCATCAAGCTCTACCCGGCGGGCGCCACCACGAATTCCGATGCCGGCGTGACCCGAATCGAAGCGCTCTACCCGGTGCTCGAGGCTATGCAGCGAGAAGGTCTCCCCCTGCTGGTTCACGCGGAAGTAACGGATACGGACGTGGATATATTCGACCGGGAGAAGATTTTCATCGATCGCCATCTGGCCCCCCTACGCAGGGATTTCCCGGAACTGCCTGTAGTCTTCGAGCATGTGACCACCCGGGATGCGGTGGCGTTCGTACGCGATGCGGGGGGGCCGATCGGGGCCACCATTACCGTGCAACACCTGCTGTTCAACCGAAACGCCATGCTCGCAGGTGGTATACGCCCTCACTACTTTTGCCTGCCGATACTTAAACGAGCCAGCCACCAGAGCGCCCTGATCGAGGCCGCGACCAGTGGAGATCCGCGATTTTTTCTCGGTACAGATAGTGCGCCTCATGCCCGGCAGGCCAAGGAGAACGCCTGTGGTTGCGCCGGTTGCTACACCGCTCATGCCGCGCTGGAACTCTATGCGGAGGCATTCGAACAGGCGGGCGCCCTGGACAAGCTGGAGGGATTTGCCAGTTTTCACGGTGCGGATTTTTACGGCCTGCCCCGGAACCAGGAGCTAATCACCCTGGAAAAACGGCAATGGACCGTACCGGACAGCTATCCGTTTGGCAGTGAAAGCGTTGTTCCGCTCATGGCAGGGGAATCGATCGGCTGGCGTTTAGTGTAGCGTCACTGAGGTGCGTCGGCGGGCGGATCGTCCATGAACAACGACTCATCGAACATCTCGTCGTCTTCCTGATTCGCTCCGTCATTGATCTGGGAACGCCGTTTCTGCAGATAGAGCTCACGCAGGAAGGCGTAGCGGTCCACTGCCGCCTCATCCAGAACATCCCCGGCCTCCAGAAGGTCGGCTCGGATATCCACATATTTCAGAGTGGTTAAGGTATAGAAGGCCGTCTGAGAAGGATAGCTGACGGGATTGATATAATTATCCCCTACCCGCCCGATCAGATCCCGTAACGTGGTCGGGCCGAGAAAGGGTAGGACCAGATAAGGCGTATCCCCCACGCCCCAGTACCCCAGAGTCTGACCCAAATCTTCCTTGTAGCTGGGAATACCCATGTCACTGGCCACATCGAACAGACCAAAGATGCCCAGGGTGGAATTGATGCACACCCGCCCGATGTCAGACAGGGCGCGTCTGGGTTTGAGTTGCAAAAGGTTGTTGGCTGCCGAAGGAATATCGGCCAGATTCCTGAAAAAATTGGTCACGCCCAGGTCGACCACGGCGGGTGTCACATACCGATAACCCTTGGCCACGGGTTTGGCCACGACCTTGTCGAACTCCTGATTGAACTGATCGGCCCCCCGATTGAACGACTCCAGGGGATCTGTTCCGAGCTGACTTTTAACACTGGCACAGCCGGACAAAAACAGCAATGAGAGCAATACCAGGGTTGATGAGAGTATCCATCTGTTCACGGTGGGCAACACGATTTCCGCTGAGACAACGCTGGCTATCATACCGCCAGCCCAAACTTCTCACCAGGATCCACTACCAATTTGTTACAAACGGTTACCCTGAATCGGAACCCGGGGACACCTTGAATGACGCATCGAATTCATGCTTAGATCGTATTACAATGCACCCATGTCAGAGGCTGATTACAATCCCATCATTTCACAGCGATTCAGAGGCTATCTTCCCGTCGTCATCGATTTGGAAACCGGAGGTTTCGACCCAAACCGGGATGCACTCCTGGAAATCGCCGCCACGCTGCTGACGATGGATAATGATGGGCTGCTGTATCCCGTAGAGACCCACGCCTTTCACATCCAGCCCTTTGAGGGCTCGCACATCGACCCCAAGGCCCTGGAATTCAACGGTATTGATCCCGACCATCCCTTTCGCCAGGCAGTTCCGGAAAGCGAAGGGCTGAAAGCACTGTTTAGCCCGATTCGAAAGGCCATCAAAGGGAGCGGATGCAAGAAAGCCATCCTTGTGGGACACAATGCCTTTTTTGACTTGAGCTTTCTCAACGCCGCGGTAGCCCGTTGCGCCATTAAACGCAATCCATTCCACCCATTCAGTACCTTTGACACGGTCTCACTGGCGGGCATGGTCTATGGCCAGACCGTTCTGGCCCGGGCCGCTCAAGCCGCGGGGCTGGCCTGGGATGGCACCCAGGCCCATTCCGCCATCTACGACACGGAACAGACCGCGGCGCTGTTTTGTACGATTATCAACCGATGGCAAAAACTCTCGGGTGACAGAAGCTGGGCCGAATCCTGAATTCCTCGAACTCCCGGTTCGGCCCGGCTTGAATCAGTTATTCTGGATCACAATATTGGGGAACTTGGCCGCATAATCCTTTGCCTGCAACGACAGCTTAGCCGCCGTCTTGCGGGCGATTTCCCGGTAGATCTGCGAAATCCGCGCGTCCGGTTCGGCCACGACCGTGGGTTTTCCGCCATCGGTCTCTTCCCGGATTCGGATATCCAGAGGCAGCGCCCCCAGTAAGTCTACGTGATATTGGCTGGCCATGGAGGAACCGCCACCCTGCCCGAAGATATGCTCTTCGTGACCGCAATTCGAACAAATATGGATGCTCATGTTCTCCACGATACCCAACACCGGCACCTCAACCTTTTCAAACATCTTGAGGCCCTTGCGGGCATCCAACAGGGCGATATCCTGGGGTGTTGTTACGATCACAGCGCCGGAAACCGGGACTTTCTGTGCCAGGGTCAGTTGCGTGTCGCCGGTACCCGGGGGCAGATCCACGACCAGGTAATCCAG
>JARRNW010000240.1:0-7229 GCA_037384565.1 Candidatus Thiodiazotropha sp. | reverse complement strand
GGAGTCAAGGTGGGCGGCATTCGCAGCGCCACCCAGGGCAGCTTCTTTATCCGCGATGCCGGCGAGGAGTACGGCGACACCGCCAAGATCGACAAGGATGTGCGGGTGGTAACCACCATTACCTTCTATCTGACCGATTGACCTCATCCTCATTTGGACTGGTCGGTATAGTTCCGGGTTTTTACACTTGGCCGCAGGTTACATGGTACGCTCGATATTGTGTTGAGCAACCCAATGTACAATCTGTATGTTACTCTACACTAAGAGATTCGGTATTTTTCCCATCGGTTGCTACTCTTGATATCAGACCCGATCAAGGTTCAGGTCTGATTTAAAAATAGACAGACGACAAGCTCTCAGGGATCAAATGGACTTGCCGCTACTTACTTCGTCGTATTGTGTACAGCCTATGTCTGTTTGAAGTAAAGGAGCATTTGTCATTGAGCTATCCTACGCAAATAACGCCAGCTCTATATTGTTGGTTCCTCCTCTTTCTATTGCCATCCAGTCCATCTAACGCTTATCTCAGTGCCAAATATGAGACACGCAATGCCGAAGAGTGCCGGAAGATGGTCAATAACAACTATAATGCCCTCATTGAGCAGATGCGAAACAGTGGAAGTTCATCCCGTAGTATCAGAAGTATTGAGACAAGAGGACGGAATGCTGATCTGCAGGATTGTCGGGTAATGTTAGAGAAAGAGCGGTTGACCGTTCTGGATCGTGCCTATGATCATCTCTCAAAAGTACTCGAAACCTATAGAACACAAGGCACAGTATCAGAACAGAATCATCGGCAGCTTGCTGAAGATCATGCATTGGTGAAAGCGCTACCTAAGTCTGAATATGTTAACGCCTATCTGCGCCTTCATTCTGATTATCTAAGATACAAGTCAACAGCACCTACTCTCACTCAGAGGCGTGTAGATAATCAGATTGTACATCAATGTGTTGATGAGTTTGGAACAGTTACTTTGAGTGATCACTCATGCTTAACAGAATTATCAGTACACCAAAATAGCAATTTACCTCCTGCCACGATGACAGACACTGAAAACTCAAAAAGTTGTCATGAGCTGAAACAGCAAGCCGGAGAGGCGAAACAACGTTATAAAAAAGCGATCTCCTCACTGATCGCCATAGACCCGGATTCACCCAGTCTTGAGAAGACGTGGAAACAAGTGAATAGAGCGCGCGTCGACGCTCTGTCTGACTTTAAATATCACCTGACCAGAGCCGCTTGGGCTGGTTGCGCTATCGCAGTCAAAGAGCAACCAAAGTCAAAACCGGATACGCCATGGAACAGCAGCTCTTCAAATGCAGGCCCAGAACCCTTTCTCGATCTCTCATTTGCGGCGGGTCGGCTGCTCTATGCAGGAGAGCCAGGCATTAGGTGGTGGTTCTGTAGGACGAGCTGATCAGCCACGTGATGAATACCTGCAGCGTTTAAGAAAAGAACGCAGATCTTTAGTGCATTTAAAGGCGAGCTTTGGGTTGTGGGATGCTCAGCTGCAAGGTTGGATAAAGCTTGCCTATCCGGAGGAGTGTCCGGTCGGTGCACGCCTGTTTCAAACAGCAACCCTGCTCGAAGATGGAAAAGTTTTGTTCGCAGGAGGGATATGTGATGCGGAACTTTCGAAAAACACAAATCGATATTCTGAATATAAAGCCCTGTCACTTTGGGACCCTGAGAAGCGTGAGTGGCTGTCTGCACCCGAACTCAGTCAAAGTAGGCTCTACCATAGTGCATCCCTGCTGAAGGACGGTAGCGTGCTGTTTGTTGGTGGCGAAGGGGACCCGGGGGTTTATATGACGCCACAAGAGCCGGTTACAAAAAGTGTTGAACGTTATATTGGGGGAAAAGTAGAGGCCATGCCGTCGCTCAATGTGGCACGCGCTAAACATACAGCGACGGTAAGGAAGAACGGATGTGTTGTGATCAGTGGTGGATTTGATCAAAACAGCCAGCCGGTCAGTGCGGTTGAACAGTGGTGTCCCGGTGAGACGAAGTGGCGATTGATATCTCAACTTGAGACACCCCGTTACGACCATACTGCAACCCTGCTGAGGGATGGGCGGATTATTGTAGTGGGAGGAAAAGGCATTGGGGAGCAAACATTAAACAGTACCGAAATTTGGCTACCCGCACAGAATCATTGGGTGAACGGACCATCCCTACCTTTGGCGTTGCATCGCCATGATGCAACGCGACTCTCAGATGGACGGATCCTGATTGCCGGTGGAACCTGGGAATCCGCGACTCCCTGGGCCTGGATTTGGGATACCCAGGCGGACTATTGGGTTTTGGCTGGTAATACTACTCCCCAGATGGCTTGGAACAAATTCAATCATGTCAGACTGTTCCCCCGTGATAATGGGCGGGCGCTGTTGTTTACGGCGGATACAATTATGTATTGGGAGCCACTCGCAGTAGGGCAAACTATTACAACACCGGTGTGGAAACGTGAGCCTGCAGCGATAGAGATGCGTGATGGCCGGTTGATGATGGTAGGCGAGGAGTATGGAGATCCGGAACTGGGGCGACAAAACGCAAGGATCTGGGATCCTGAAAACGATCAGTGGCAATATGCCGGAAGTCCGGGAAAACCTCATTTAAATGATGGCAACCTGATCGAGCTTGACTCAGGCCAGATACTCTTGCTGGTAAAAGATACCCGCAAACACTACTACTGTCATATCTGGAAGCCCAATACGACACTTTGGAAAGGTTGTGGAACGATAGATTTCGAATATAAAACCAGCTGGCCTCCTAATCTGGGTTTTCTTTCTGATGGCCGGGTTATCGCACTGATCAATAAAAATGAAGCCTATGTCTATAATCCGCTCAAGTCGAACTGGCACAGGTTTCAGGTTGAATGGAATATGGAGGGTTTGACCAAAGGTTCACCAGTGCGTGTGTCAACACCGATGACTGTTGCGATAGATCCGGCTAGTGGCAAAAGATTTGAGATCAACGATCTCGGTTCAAGGATGTTATGGCCAAGAACAACGTCAGCTTTTTCAATGTTGTGGAATAAGGATGCTGAGGAGTGGAGTTATGTATTGCCTACCCATGAGATGGGATTGGATACCCGCTTTCTGCCTGATGGTTGCGCCATCTCTTCATCGCCATTGGCGATTTTCAATCCAAAGAGTGGTGAGGTGAGAAGATTGGCAGATCCTGGTTTTGGAATTCAGTCAGCGATTAAAATGCTGGTCTTGAAGCATGGTGATGTGATCTTTACCGGAGAACCCAAAGGAGCTAACGACCCTGGAAACGGTATTTTTCATGCTCATGCAAGCTGTGATGGAATTTCGTTGATTCCGGGGCGCCAAAGTTATTTCAGTTCTCGCTGGCTGGACAAAAAGCCACATTTGTATAGAACACAACGAAGGTTTATTTCGCTGGATACTATTGAAGCGAAACTGAATAAAACACCGGATCAATCCAAAGATAATAAGTCTGGAGAAGGTAGCCAGGTAGTGCGTTTTTTTGCCTTGGCGCATCAATATAAAAGCTGGTTGGTTATCGCTATCGTTATATTGCTAAGCTTGGCGTTACTGCATTTTCTTGAGGTACCTTATTTTCCGTCGATTTCAAAATGGCTTTTACGACTCCCGATCTATACGCTTCTGGCTATCTATATCGCACCTCCAATATGGTTCTATCTATCTACTGGAAAAACCCCTGATAATTTGTTTTATTCGCCCAACAGGTTTAATGAACAGAACTGCCAATATGATCCCAAGGCTTGCCTGGATTCACAAACCGGTCTATTGGTAAATCTTAAAGGTGAGAGTCGCATTCCCTGTCATATGGTGGGGGATTGGACACTCAGACAGAAAAAACGCATCTACCGTATCCGCTTTAAGGATGATGGCAGCTATATTATGACCAATAGTTTTTCCGGCTCAGGAAAAAGAAGTGGATATCGGGGCTATTGGGCGGTACAGGAAAACTATCTGGTCTGGCGTCACTACAGTGGACCTGACCGGTTTGATATCAATGAGATCATTCCTGTGAATGATCAACGCTTTAAAGTGGTAGAGATGAATGGCACACAGACTGTTTATGATTTAATTAATCTGAAAAGATCAACAAAATGCACGATTTCTCCCTGGTAATAGAGCATGAAAATCTCCCGTTTCTGTCGATATAAAACCTTACTATGGCTGATATGCAGCACGATCAGTTATTCTTCTTTCGGCGAGCAGCTTTATGAATGTCAAACCGATGGTGTAAAAAGTTTTCAGGATAAACCTTGTCACAATGCAGGAGCGGAGCAGAGTAGTCATACAGTTCAACAGCGGGAAGGGTATGAGGCGATCTACCATAAATTGGAATTTTTAGCCTATCAGGGGTATGGCCTCTCCCAAAGCCGGAAAGTGAAACCTCGATCAAAGCCAAGTAAGTATGTGAAGCATATGTGTGGAGAGCCCAGGTTATTGCTGAATGCTAAAGCCTACAGAAGCTGTAGTGCTACGGCTATACAGGAGCTGACCAAGCGTAAAAATGCACAATCTTCAGCACATCTGAGCAGCTTTTATGAGGAGGTAAAACAGCTCTGTGGTGCACAGTGGAAGCAACTACCGTATATTGGCATGACGGATGAGGACTTTAGAGTCTGTAGCCGTCGTGGCAGGATACATCAGGAAATACTCATTGATGAAGAGGGACTATTTGCCGCGCTCTATGTTCTGGCAGGCAAGCGCAATAACCGGGTCTACTCAATTGATGGTGTTATAACCAAAATCAGCACCTCTATGAAAAATCGCTCGTTTAGGTAGTATTGTCGAATAAACACAGCGCTATTCCGCCTATTTCATCAACTTTAACAGGACACGTCTAACAGGATACCCATGATAAAGGAGGGCATTCCTCCACATCAATCGAGATCATTTACAGTGTGGATCAGGATATGACAAAAGGACTGAGGTAATTCAAGCCGTCTTTTCTCTCCACAAGAGAGATAATGGGTTGTCTCTTGCAGTTTTTCTGGGAACCAGACGAAGGAAAATCTCTGCAAGCGCTGTTCCGTCCTGAAGGGCAAACCCTTGGGCATATCTTTCCGAGATTCCCTACGAACCACAGTATCAGAATTTTTTACACTTCTTGCTCGACATGACGGTTAATTGAGAAGACATCTGGAAATAGTTGGGATTACATTCCCATACTGGGCGCATGGTTTAACATTTCTATCATTTTTACACCTTTATCCGAAACTCATCCCCATGCGGTGTCGGGAAATTTTACTTCTCTCCGTTTTGGCCAGACCACTCTATTAGCCTTTTCTTTAAACCGCTCAATTACACAAACGCGACCACCTCTCTATATCATTGATTAAAATAATATTAATTACTGAAATAACAAATTCTTCTCTGCAAATTGTTAATGGCCACAACGCAGTCGATAACTTGGCATCATTATTGCTGATACATTTCTTTGGGGTGTTAACAATTTAATTCGCTGGGAGAATTAAAAATGGACAATCGGCTACTAAAACTAATAACTGGTTTTGCGACTCTCTTCCTCTGCCAAAGTGCTACGGCAACGTTACTGGACTTCACAGATAACAGCCTCATCAGTTCTCTCACAACCGTGTCTAACGGTTATAGCGGTACAATTGATGGTATCGGTTTTACACTCACATCAAATGATGGGAGTGTTAATTTTAACGAAAGTTACGATGGCTCTAGCGGTGCGGGCTGTCAAAGCACTAGCGGCATCTTACAATGCGACAGAGACGGCGCAGGAATCACCGATGATGAGATTTCCGGAGATGGGCCGGTGGGCAGCCAGACCCTAACGCTTACATTTGACAGCGTTGTCAGTCTTAGTGGTTTTTATTTTCTTGATTTATATACCAACCCAAGAATAAACAACGCAAGAGAACAAGCCACAATCACCTTAGACGGCACGCTCTTCGATACAGTTGATGCAATTGGGACAGTCGGCGATGGTGGCTATGCCGATCTAATAATAACCCCTATCCTAACTCAATCGATTGCACTTACTGCTGTTAATGATTCTATTTATTGGGATGATCATAATAATGACTATGCCTTTGCTGGCGTTGATGTAAGTACAGCAAGCGTTCCGGAGCCACACACCATCCTGCTCTTAGGCGCCGGGTTAGTTGGTTTGGTAGGAGCAAAACGATTTAAGAAAACGTAACTAAACATCCGGATTCGAAGAACCCGAGATTAAATTGCGTCATTCCCCTTAGAAGGGGACCATTGAGCCAGCCTTCTTAGAAGGCTGGCTTGAGCGCCACAGCTCGAATCATCGCATGAGACACATCTTTATTTGGTAGTGCAGACATTAGCGTCTTCATGCTATTAGCTGCATATATCACCCCTTTTAGTAAGATCCACACTCTTTCACCAAGCATGTAATTCACGCTGTAGCGTAACTCACCCAGAGTGGTGACCAAGTCCATCGAATTTTTTTCTGAAAACATAATAATCCCTGCCCTACTCTTCCAGGGCTTCCGCAGCAGAATGTTAATCAGATTCCCCCTATCCCCCACATGTCTAAATGACGGTCATAGGCTCACCAGTCTGAATGGCGCTGGTGGCAAGTCGCAACCTAAGGACCACACCACAAGCTCATCGCCCAGGGCATCGACAACGCCACTCCGGCTTTCCGCTTCACCAAACTCAACGAGATCAAACCGGAGATGCTCAGCGAGGCCACCAAGAACGCCCGCATCGCGGCCAACGAATTCGCCAAAATCAACAAAGATGTTCGGGTAGTGACCACCATTACCTTCTATCTGACCAATTGAACTGATTCTGTAAAAGCCCGAGATCGTTGGCAATCCTGACAATTCGACCTCATCCTCCTCGTACATTCGCAGGCAAATGCGAACGCAGGCGGAAATACCCAATTGCCAGGAGCATGACATGGTTGCTGATTTTTTGTGAAACGGTTAGTACCACCCTTCCCTTATGCTCGATCTATAATGTTGCACTTTTGGATCCACTTCACTCAAGGAGACCCAGAGGTCAGGGTGAAGCAATCATATTGCTCAATGCTCGCACCCACCACCCTATGGCGGAGCATAGTAGGTAATCAGGAAATATTATGAACATCCTACCCAAGAAGATCCACCAGACCCTGGTCGCCAAAGGTGTCACCCATATCTACTACGGGAACAATGTATCCACCGCCTGCCGACTGCTCCGGCATCGCTGTCTGATGTCACAGGTCAACATTGAGCGGCTCG
>JARRNW010000239.1:0-5841 GCA_037384565.1 Candidatus Thiodiazotropha sp. | reverse complement strand
CGACCTCAACCGACTGGCTGAAGCCCATGGCATGAATTTCGCGGAAGACATCGAGATGCCGGTGAACAACCGCATCCTTGTCTGGAAGCGTAAGGGATAGCACCGGTTGTCCACGAGACGAATGGAAGAGGAGCAGTGACCCTAACCTGGACACCCACTCTAAGAGACTCATCACCCTGAGCAATCCTGTCTGTTAGGATGGGGATCCGGGTAATCCTTTTAACTTGAGATAAGAACTAGTAGCAGCCCCAAAAGGCCTGGAACAGCTTGAATTAAGAGGATTTTTCGACTTGCAGTCATAGCGCCATAAACACCTGCAACTACAACACAAGCTAAAAAGAAAACCTTGAAATCATCCCCTTGTGCTCCTTGGATCAAACCCCACAGTAATCCTGCTGCGATAAAACCATTATATAAACCTTGATTGGCCGCCAGTACTTTCGTACTGGTTGCCCGCTCCTTGGTTTGCCCAAAAGCCTTTAATCCAGCAGGTTTATCCCAAAGAAACATCTCTAAAATCAAAAAATATATATGAAGTAAAGCAACCAACAACACGACTATCTCAGTAATTATTGCCATTTTCACTTACCTGCATGCGAGCCATAACGCCGCTTTCAACGGATTGTCCACATGTGATGCATGGTTAATTGTTCTATTCGAGGATGCCATTATCAACGGCCTCCTCAAGCTTACTACGCATAACTACCCAAAGTTCTTTACTGCCTGCCTCTATTCGTTGGTTTATGGAGAACACCTTATCTTTTGTGATTCCATGCTTTTTCCAGCTATGACCACCGCCATGAATATTATGAAGCAAGGGAGGCACCCTATCTATGGCTTTAGCAAAACGAGAGTTCGCAGTTTCTCCAGACTCAAACTCATGCCACAGATCCAGAAATTCATTCTCCATTCCATCTGGTAGAATGTTTAGAAGTCGACTAATACCTGCTGCTTCTTTAGCTTTAATCTCGTCCGTTTCGCTTGAGTAAATTATTGTGTCGCCAGCATCAATCTCACCCAGGTCATGAATAAGAAGCATTTTAATGACACGATTGATGTCTATCTCGTCATTCGCGAAGTCTTTTAACATCAAGGCAGTAAGACATACGTGCCAACTGTGTTCAGCGGAGTTCTCGAATCGCTGAAGGCCCACTGGTTTTGTTTTACGATGTACGTCTTTTAGCTTTTCAATCTCAACGATGAAGCTGAGGATTTTCTCTATATCTTCCACTAGTTCTCCCTGAAGCATTTAACGGTTCGCGCAACTTTGTGCGAACCTTGTTTGTGCGTTTGTTGGGTTTCATTTAATTTTATACTTGATACGATATTTGACAAATATTGTACGTCTATTTCCTTCTATACGTGCAGTTGGCACTTCAGAGTCATCGCCACCTTCCGATATATCTCCCGCACCAACTGCGGTAGCAGATGCGATAGTTATACCCTGATAATCTCCGCGCGGTACTATCGAGATATCCATCGTAACGTTCATTAAGACTATCCTTGCAAGCTTTCTTGCCATCGTCACCCTTGCCTGAGCGTGGGAATGCACGAGTCAGGGTAACGATCAGTGCCAGGGTTCCCGTTGTCATGTCCACGCTTCAGTCCGCAAATCATCTTGCCGGGGCAGGGGCAACAAGGTCAGGGTAGCGGATATGGCACAGGCGGTGGAGAAAAGAAGGTGACTTTTCAGCATACACGGGCTTCAAGCCAGAAGCCCATGACTCTAAAAATCAGTTGATCGCTCCATTCAGTGACTGATTGGCTCATATTAGGGAAAATTGCTCGGTGGACCTGGTCATCCACTGGGTGAATTACGCTACAACGTAAATTGAACGTTTCACACTGGCCAACCGATCTTTTTTGGGATAATCAGAGGTCAAGCTTAAGTCTGGCGCTGCTTGCCCGCGACACACAGATACACATCGAACCGGCCTGCTCTTGCGCACTCAGGCACAAGTCACGGTGTTCGGGTTCACCTTCAAGTACTCGGGTTTGGCAAAGCGAACATTCGCCGCGTTTGCACTCATAGGGTATCGTCAGACCCCGGTCCAGCAGCACATCCAGGATGCTGCGTGTGGCAGGCACCTCAATGGTCAGACCGCTTCGCACCAGTTCAACACTGAGCTCCCGGTCCTGGGGCTGGGAAGCCGCGCCAAAACTTTCGAAGTGGAGTTGCTCCTGAGACCAACCCTGTACGCGAGCCAGGTCACGGGCGGCAAGGATCATTCCCCGCGGACCACAGACATAGATATGCGTATCGCGTGTAGGCTTCGCCAGTATCCGGGGCAGATCGAGTCGCATTTGTCCCGGCTCCGCAGACGCATAGAAGCACGCCCTGTCTCCGGCCAGCGATTCGATTTCACGCCTGAATGCCAGGTCTGCCTGGCGCCGGGCAGTGTAATGGAGTTCGAAAGAACGCTTCTCGGTGTTCAATGCGTGCATCATAGCGATCAGTGGCGTGATGCCAATGCCGCCGGCCAGCAGGATCGTGTGCTCCGCATCAGTGACTAGTGGAAAGGCGTTTCTCGGTGGCAAGGCTTGTAACAGATCACCCGCCCGCAGCGTCTCGTGTAGATATCGGGATCCGCCCCGTCCTTGGGATTCCAATCTGACCCCAATACGATAATGGGACGAGTCCGCGGGATCGGAGAGCAGAGAGTAGTGACGTTCAACCCAGCCACCCTCCCTGTCGCGGACCTGGACCGGCAGATGTGCCCCAGGATCGAATGGGGGCAATTGCCTGCCCTCGGCCGAGACCAGCTGCAGGCCTCTGACATGCTCAGTCTCCATCCATGCACGCTCCAGCCTGAGCGGGAATAGTGCGGTGTCGGCTTTGTTGTTATTGCCGGAGGTCGTCGGAATGTAGGGGGAGTAGTCGATAAATTTCCACTCCAGTCGCAGAGGCAACCGGCTCTCGCGCCAGATTTCGACTTCAAACTCCCAGTAGCGGCAGGTCCCGCCAGTCTCTCCCGGTTCATCCGATTGCTCCAGCATCAGCTCGGGGCGCCCGCTCAGCTGCAGAATGCGGCCGTGCTCAAAATCGATAAACACCAGGCCGGCGCTGGGGTAGCTGATAAAGTTACCCAGGGTATTGAACATGTTGTTGCCAACAAAGTCCGGGATGCGCAGCCGGCGCGGACTCATCACCTGGACAAAACCGGGACGCCCGCCGCGATGAGAGGCGTCAGCCCCCTGTTCGGGATGTGCGCTGGCGACGAAAAAGGTATCCGCATGGCCGATCAGGGCCTGCTGTGCCACACTCAGTTCCTCCCCCTCCCGCCAATCCGTTGCTGCCCCCTTTTCTGGCGTTTCGGTCATCGTCATACGGCGGCGCTGTATGTACTTGGGACAGTTCGCATAAACGCGTTGCGCCTCGATCCGGCAGCCGCCATCCAGGCAAAAGTACAGCCTGCCGTTGAGGCGCAGGCGCCGACGCGAGGTCAATTCGATCAACAGCATGCCGATTTGGGGATTGTGTTCCAGGTTCCGCCACAGCGGGTCACCCGGGGCACCGTGACAAGCGCTTCGCTGGAAGCTCAAGCTGTGCTCATCAAGCGCCTGCAGAAAACCAGCAGCGCCCATCAGGACCGAGGCCCAAACGCGCCCATCGGCATCAAGACTGCCGAACACAGCCATCGTCTGCTGCCCGATGAAGTGAGCGATCTCGACAGAGATGGTCTGCAACATAACGCCGGCAAGCATCTCGGCCTCTTGGCTGACGCCAACCCTGGCTTGCACCTCAAGCTCGCCTTCGTGATAGACCTTTGTCTGAGTCATCTGAGCACCTCTGCGGTGGATGAAGGAACCGGAGCGCGATGGCTCCGGCTGTTACGCCCGATCAGTAGACCAGCACGCTGTATCCCTCTTGCATCAGCTGAGAGACACTGGGAAGGCCGTCAGTACCGGGAATCGGATTATCGTTAACAAAGGCGAACTCCGAGGCCTTCACCTCCTCCGTGGCGCCAAATACCACGGAACATGCCTGAGACACACCGGCGACCCGATCCTTGACCAGTCCGAACCAGAATTGCTGTTTTCATAATGGACTCCTTGTTGTCTGAACGGACGTGGTTTAACGGCTCGTTATGAAGTCTGATTGAACAACTTGAATGAATAAATGGGCATTATTTGATTTAACTACTCCGATTTTTGGAGTAATCTTTATCCATGGATAAGCTCCAATCCATGGCTACTTTCGTTCAGATCGCAGAGCAAGGCAGCCTCACGGCTGCGGCCAGATCCCTCGATAAATCACTCCCCTCGGTGGTACGTACCCTGGCGGTACTGGAGGAGTCCCTACAGGTACGCCTGCTCAACCGCACCACGCGACGCATCGCCCTGACCGAAGAGGGGCGGACCTATCTGCAGCAGTGCCGCAAGATCCTCGCGGATGTACAGGAGGCAGAGCGTGCCCTGGGTCAGCAGCAGTCTGAGCCCAGCGGGTTGATCACGCTGACCGCGCCGGTACGCTTTGGCGAAATGCATGTGGCACCGGCAGTGAGCGGTTTTCTCCGACACTATCCCAAGACTCGGGTCGACCTGATACTGCTTGACCGAGTGGTAGACCTGCTGGAAGAGGGCATAGACATTGCGGTACGTATCGCCCACCTTACAGACTCGACACTCATCGCTAAACCCATCGGCAGGGTACAGCAGATCGTCTGCGCCAGCCCCTCCCTGCTGGGGGGAGTCGGCACTCCCTCCAGACCGGAGGAGTTGACGGAACTGCCTTGCGTTGGCTTTACGGGCCTCTCGAGCGCAACGGAGTGGGCATTCCTGGATCAGGGAAAACCGCTCTCTGTACCGATCAGAAGCCGGTTCGTCAGCAATCAGGTTGGGGCGGCTTTAAACGCCTGTGTGGCGGGCTTGGGGTTTGGCCGGTTTTTGAGCTACCAGACCGAGCCGCTGATCCGGGAGGGCAAACTGGTCAGGGTATTGCAGGCATTCGAGACACCTCCAGTGCCACTCAGCCTGGTCTACCCCCATACCCGACTGCTCTCTTCCAGGGTGCGCAGCATGGTCGACTGGCTGACGGATAACCTACAATCTCCCCGAAATGATGTGAAATCTAAGCGCTGATACCCAACCGAGTGCTCTGATGTTTCGAACGACCGTACATGCGGCTAAGCAAGACGCATCCCAGGACTCGTATTGTTCTGGTAGAGAAGATTCACCGGAACGGTAAGAACGGTTTGTGCATCCGCAGTCTATATCAGGAAACGGTGGTTACACAGGAAGCTGTTAACTTAAATCATGCGTGCGCCACATTTCTATCCCGACCTTCATAGACTGGGTCGGCTATCGGCACATCGATACGCCAGCAATTCAACGTTGATGGTCCTTGCGAAGATCCATTATCAAAAAGACCATCCGCTTCTGTGGTTACGAAATCAAATTCGCTAAGGCTACTGTCATCTCTTTCATAGTGGCCAAGCTCCGCCCCGCCGATCGTGGCTAGCGTCACCGGCCCGAGCAAACCCTGCTTTATCGGATCATCGCCAAGTATTACCTGGCTTAAGCAGCGCTTATGGAGTAGCAGGGCAGGGAACTGCTCAGTTATGTACAAAGGGAATTTGCAGGACTTCTCAAATGCAGTCTTCTGGAACAGGGTTTTTTTGGTGCGGTACGAGTCCTGTCGCGCGGAGTAGCGAGGAAGTCCGCCGGCTAACGCACAACATCGCCGAGCGCGTCGGCCGCTTTCTCGTGCGCCAGGGACTGCTGGAGCGGGATGCCGCGAAGAGCTGCCTGGCCTCGGATGCGGTGGGCGTCTTAATCTGAGCAACGCTTGTAGCTCTGACCGTATTAATATCTATGACTTGGTTAGTACGTATCGACAAA
>JARRNW010000238.1:0-6244 GCA_037384565.1 Candidatus Thiodiazotropha sp. | reverse complement strand
GCGATGGCAGCCGATCTGGCTACTCTCGGCATCCAGTCTCCTGCCGATCTGGTGGGGCGTTCCGCCTTCGAAATGTACGCGCAGTTGTGTGACGTCACCGGCGTGCAGCATGACCCGTGCGTAATCGATGTTTTTATGTCGGTCATCGACTATATGGCGGGCAATGAGGCAAAGCCGTGGTGGGAATTTACGCCGGAGAGAAAACGTATTCTGCAACAACGGTGAATTACACCTGAAGCGTGAACTCGCTAACCAGAGGCTTTATCAGGCATGGCCTTGTTCGATGCCAGCCAGTCGATGGCTCGATTGGTCAGCAGGTGCAGGCAGGCATCCACTACCTCGCTGTCATAGAGTTTGCCTCTGCCGCCGGTGATTTCACGGATCGCATCTTCCAGGGTCCGGATCGCATCTTCCAGGGTCATCGCTGAGCGATAGGGGCGGTGGGAGGCCATCGCCTCGACCACGTCAGCTACCGCCAGGATGCGCGCCTCCAGCCGGATCTCGTCGCCCTGGATGCCGTACGGATAGCCGCTGCCGTCGAGACGTTCGTGGTGCTGTAATACCATCTGCGCCAGGGGCCAGGGAAATTCGATGCCCTTGATGATGTCGTAGCCTACCTGGGGATGACTGCGGATGAGCATGAACTGCACTTCGTCCAGTTTGCGGGGGTGGTTGAGTATCTCCGTGGGTACACAGATTTTGCCGATATCGTGGATCATGGCGCCGAGGCGCAGTCCCTTGATGAACTCCTCGTCCATGCCCATGCGGCGCGCGATCGCGGTGGCCAGTTCAGCGGTGCGCTGCTGGTGGCCAGCGGTGTAGGGGTCGCGCTTTTCGATGGTCAGGGCGATGGCCTGGATGGTCTGCAGCAGCGAGCGCTCGGTGCGCTCGATGAACTCTTTTCGCTCCGCCTCCGCCGCCTTGCGCTCGCTGATGTCGATGATGCTGGAGCGGCTCTCCTGCACTCGGCCCGCTTCGTCTAAGACGGGTTCCACGGTGAGGCTGACCCAGACTGGCGTACCGTCGGGTCGCGCCATCTGCACCTCTTCGTCACGCACCGGTTTGCCCTGTTTGAAGCGCTGAAGGATCTCTCGGGCGCGACCCTTGCCCATCGGACCATCGGCATAAAGAGTCAACAAGGGAGTTCCCTTGAGCGACTCGAACTCGCGCCCGATGATGCGGGCAAACGCGGGATTGCACTGGAGGATGGTGTCGTCTGAGGCGCTGACCGAGACGAACCCGCTGGGGGCGGTATCGAAGAGATTGTGATAGCGGTGCTCGCTCTCCTCCAGGGCGGACTGCGCTGCTTCGGCGGTGGCGCGTTCGCGCAGGGCGCGGATGCCATAGGCGAGGTCGTCTGCCAACTCTTGCAGCAGAGAGACCTCCGCCTCGTCGAAGGCGTCTGCCCGGTCGCTGAAGATTGCCAGCAAGCCGATCACCTGTCCCTGTGCGCACAGGCGCATCGCCACCAGCGAGTCGAAGCCAAGGGCAGAGGCGTGGGCGTACCAGGGCGCTGTCCTGTGGTCGAAGTCGCGCTCGATCAGATGGTTCTCCCCGGTGAGGACCCGATGCAGCGGGGTGTCCCGGTCGCTGCCGCCCAGCAGGGAGGCGATCGGCTCCAGGGTGCCGCCATGGCAGACCACGGGACTCAGATCCCCGTCCGCCTCGTGGATCACGCAGGCGTAGAGATGCCCGCCGGTCTCTACCAGGACTCGGCAGATGCTGCGCAGCAGCGAGAGCTCGTCGTGGGAGTGCACCAGCACGCTGTTGCCCTGGCTCAAGGTGTGCAGGGTGCGGTTGAGACGCGCCAGCTCCTCCTGGCGCCGGCGCAGATCGGTGACATCCTGCACCGTGCCCAGCATGCGTAGTGGCGATCCATCCTTGGCATAATCGACCTTACCCATCTCGTGTACTGTGCGCACGCTGCCGTCGGGCCACACCACCCGGTGGTCCACAGCATACTCGGTGTGCTGTTCGATCGAGGTATTGACAGCGTCGATGACCCGTTGGCGGTCCTCCTCGTGGACGTATGAGAGAAACGCCTCACAGGTGGCGCCGAATGCCTGTGGATCGATGCTGAAGATGCGGTAGGTCTCGTCGGACCAGCGGAGGTTGTTGTTGACGATGTCCCAGTCCCAGTTGCCGAGTTGGGCGATGCGTTGCGCCTCGTTGAGACTTTTGCGGCTCTGCCTGACCCGCGATTCGGCCTCGTGACGGCTGATCGCATTGGCGATGATCTCGCTGCCGATGCGCAGCAGCCGCTGCTCCTCCTGGCTCCATTCGCGGCGCTGGCCGGAGCACTCCAGCCCGATCAGGCCGGCGAAGCGGCTGCCGCGAAAGATCGGCATGATCAAGGTCGCCTGGGTGCGACGCTCGTGCAGTAGCGCGCACACCGGATCGGCTTCGGGAGGCAGTTCGGCCACATCTGCCACCGACACCGTTTCGCGCCGTTGCAGCCGTTCGCTGAGCCATTGACACTGCGCCGGGTCAAACACCGGCGCCGGCGGTTGCGCCTGTGCCGACCGGCTCCAGAGGTAGCGCTCCCCAGTCCGTTCGCTCTGCGGATCGATGTCGATGAGGTAGACCCGGTCCACATCGACAAACCGGCCGATCTCCTGCAGCGACTCGACGATGGCCGTATCCAGCGCGGTGCCGTCGGTACCGAGGAAGCGCGCCGCCAGGGTGCCCAGCAGCGACTCGATGCCGATCCGGTAGCGTAGCGTCGCCTCCGCGCGCTTGATTTCGCTCAGGTCGAGCAGGGTGGCCACATACCCCTGCAGCGCGCCCAGATCGTCGCGGATCGTGCTCAGAGTGAGATGGCAGGGTACCTCGTGCTCTTCGCCGCGCAGCGTGATTTCGCCCTGCCAGCCGCTGTTCCCGCCGGCCAGTTCCAGCAACGACTCCTGGGCCATCGGCAGCCGCATCTCGGACATAAGCGCCCGCAAGTCGAGGCCCGTCAGCCCCTCCGGTTCTCGGTGCAGCATCACCGCCGCAGTCTGGTTGGCGAACAGGATGCCGCCCTCGGCGTCGATGATGAGCACCACTTCGCTGGCCTGTTCCAGCGCCCGGATCAGGGTGCGCTGGCGCGCCTCGGCCTGACGGGTGCGGGTGACGTCCTCGAGGATATGGATGGCGTGTCCCAGGCTACCGTCGGGGCGTTTGATGGCGAAGGAGTGCGAGATGAGGATGGTCCCGTCGTCGAGCTTCAGCTCCTCTCCACCCTGGGGCGAGCGCTCCGGGAATTGTCTGCAGGTTTCGAGGGGTTGCGCCAGCCGGGGAAATACCTCCCAATAGTAGCGGCCCTCGATCTGCTCCAGCGTCAAGCTGCTGCGTGCTACATAGGCGGGATTCGCGTGCACCACGCGCAGGGTCGCATCGTGGATGAAGATAGGATGGGTGATGGCGTCGAAGGCATCGTTCCAGTCGCGGTGGATGAGTTCGAGGCGGCGATGGCTCTCCCGCAGCTCCGCGGTGCGCGCCTCCACTTTGTCGGCGAGTGTGTCGCGGGCCTCACGCAGTGCCGCATCGGTCCGGCGCAGACGGTGATTGAGCCGCGCCACATAGGCATTGGCCACCGCCAGCAACAGCAGCAATAGCGTGATCACCGCAAGCCAGCCGCCGTATTGAGCGGCCAGGTCGCCGAAGCGGATGGGGTCGAGAATTTCGTAGGGGCCGACGCGCAGCTCCTGCATCAGCTCCCGAACCGGCTGGTAGTTGCCGGGCACCGACCAACCGTCGGAGTCGCTGGCGATGGCCGCTGGGTGGTCGTGGGGCATGGTGAGCAACGCCGCCGCGACGCTGTCGCTCAGGGCTGCCGGAGTCCCTTTGACCCGGGCCAGGGGCCATTCGGGATAGAGATCGGTACTGATCCAGTAGTCAAAGTCGGGGTAGGTGTGGGGATTGAGAACCCTGATGTCGGCAAGATCGATCTTGCCTTCGGCCGCCATCCGCTCCAGGGTGTCGGTGCGCACGGTGCCGGCGTCGTTGCGCCCCTGCAGCACCGAGTAGACCACCGCGTCGTGGGTGCCTTCGAAACTCAGCGAGGCGAAATCGCGCTCGGGATAGATGTCGTGATGGACCAGTTCGCGCAGCGCCGTCAAGTAGCCACCGAAAGAGTTCTCCTTGACAGCGGCGAAACGGCAGCCTCGCAGATCCTCCAGACCTCTGATATCCCCCCGTTCGGTGCGGGTGAAGAGAGTGCCGCCGAAACGGTTGTAGCCCTGGCCCTGGGGGCCGCGGTTGAGCAGGGTGACGATGCGGCTGGCGCCGTAACGCACGTCGAGCTCCACATAGATGGCCGGATTGGCCAACACGAAGTCGATGTCGTGATGGGCCACCGCGTCGTAGATCCGCTCGAAGTCCACGGGGACGATGATGAACCGGTACGCCTTCAGACGATCGCTCAGGTAGTCCGCTGTCGGTTGCCAGCGGGTGACTGTCGGTTCCGCGCCTCGCTTGGCGAGCACACCGATCGCCACCTCCTGCTGAGCCCACAGAGGAGACAGGCCGAAAAGCCATAGCAACAGAAAGATCCAGCGATGGGTAGCTCTCAGGCTCATGTATGAGCTCGTCGTAGAGGCGGAAATCCGAGGACGCTGTCTGCTGGCCCCGCAGAGCTGTTGAAATCTCCCTGATCGTCGGCGCCTCCGCACTCCACCCGCCATTTCGGTGCAGAGAAGATCATGATGACACCAAAATAATAGTCCAGTTTTGAAGAGGCCACCGGAATTGCGGCAGTCACCATTTGAAAAGAATCTTTAGTCGTTTTTTATCGTTGGTATCGACGGTCTCCTGAATTAGTCTACGGTTAAGCGTCGATATTTCACCGGATTGTTTGGCTTTGTTGATTAATTCGTCGATATAAGCCCAGCCTTGTTCATCCAAGGCTAAGTCGATAGCTTCAGGCTTATGGCGTAACACAAAGCTGAGGAATTTACTGATTTTTGTTTTTGATGCAGTCATTTTGCTTTTTATCCGTTGTTATTAACCCGGCAGCACTCAATGACCCGGATCTTGACGAGGAGTAGGATGACAGCACGGGATACGAGGGGCTATCCATGTTTGAGGTTCGTCGAGGAAGGCGTCCCGAGTATAGTGCCCTATACCGTATAGGACAGTATACGAGATTGCAGAACAGGGTGTGTTAGCTCATTCAAATACACTACCGGTGCGAACGCCCAGCAATTTCAATATCATAGGTACGGGGCAGAATCCTGTGAAAAAGGCTTGAAACAGCATGAAACCAATAAAGGCTGTGCCGTACAGAAAGTACTCGATTTGGGTGGCAAGATACGCACCAACGGTTCCCATAATAAGGACACCGACTAGGGCGAAGGTAATGCGTTCGACAGTCATAATATCAACTCCTGGGTTAATGCCTCTGGTGCGATCTGATTGCCGCACCGCTGCAATTTGGCATGCAACAATTTCCATGTCTGGAACATTTGTTACACAAAGCGTTGATCTGACCGGTACAGGTTTCGAGTCTTTCGTACACGAAACTTTCTGAGTTGTCTACGGGATCTCTTTGTGGCGTTACCTGGTTAAGTACAGACGTACTTCGGGTTCGTCATTTGATGCAATGCCGCTATCATGGGCGTTCCGTCAATCAATCGCAGTGAACCTCCCTTATGATCATGACCCCGCCTGTTGAACACGTTACCCCGGATGATGCCATCCTCTGGCATGAAGAGCGCCTCTACCTGCTGGATCAGCGAAAACTGCCGCAACAGGTTATTTTTCTGGAATTGAATAGCGCCGCCGAAACCGCCCAGGCTATTACTGATATGGTGGTGCGCGGGGCTCCGGCAATCGGTGTTACCGCCGCTTACGGCGTGGTACTGGCCGTGCGGGATGCCTACCGGAATACTGGGTCGGAATGGCGTGAACATCTCACAAAGGATCTGCAGGATTTACGTCGCTCGCGTCCCACCGCGGTCAATCTGTTTTGGGCGATAGACCGTATGCAGCAGCGGATTGCTCATCTGGCCGGGGATGAGGATCCTGTGGAACACTTGTTGCGGGAGGCCCGGGAAATCCATGCGGAGGATGTGGCTGCGAACCGAACCATGGGGGCCTATGGGGCCGAACTGATCAGTCTGGGCTCCGGCGTGATCACCCATTGCAATGCGGGCGCTCTCGCCACTGGGGGTTATGGCACCGCCCTGGGTGTGATTCGTGCCGCGCATGCGGCGGGCAAGTTGACCACCGTGTATGCCGATGAGACCCGCCCCTGGCTGCAGGG
>JARRNW010000237.1:0-5854 GCA_037384565.1 Candidatus Thiodiazotropha sp. | reverse complement strand
ACCGATCCTGAGCCTGAACTATACCCGCTGATATACCCGCTGATATACCCGCTGATATACCCGCTGATATACCAGGATATACCCTTGCCCCAGTTTATTTTTTATGCGCTCAGCGAAATATCTGCTTGCTGATTTTTTCGCGGCGCAACAATTCGCTGGAAATCTCTTCGAGGGCCAACCTTGGATATTTCAAGCAATTCAATTTGCGAGTATCTCCACTGTGATCGTTGTACTATAGGTACCCGCCGGCAAACCAACGCTTGCGGCGGCTCCAATAAATACACTGAGTGAACGACTCGCATCGGTCGCGCTTGTCCCCGTTTCGACCGTTGTAGTACTTGTTGACAGAGTAAGCTCAGAACCGTTGTTGTATTTAACCGTATAAGGCAAAGGTGTGCCGCCATTGTTCAGCACCCCGTTGTTGTTGTCCCTGAGCGTGACTTGATAATTCTCGTCAGCATTCACAACAATAGTGGCAACCGATTGATCCACCACCGCCAACCCCGGAGTGATGGAAAAACCTCCGCTCGGAGTAATGTATACACTGACAGCTGGCGAAGCGGCTCCGCAGAACAACAGCCCCGCCAAACCACCTGCGATCCCAGATGTACGTTTCGACCCATGTGCGTTCATTTCGTCTCCCTCCGCGATCAACACGCATTTCGTTTACGGACCTCATCACCGCCGCTCTAACACCACATCGCCTATGTCCAGGCGTCCGAATATCTCTTCCGGCACATCAAGTTCGCCCCGATATGCGTGTGTATCCAGTTGCACCGCGTATCGGCCAGAGAGCAGTCCAGCGATCTCAAAATGTCCCTGATCATCAGTGAACAAAAGTACCGACTTCGCTGAGACCCCATTGGGTCCCCGCAGTTGCCCCACGGCGTATCCCAACGGCTGGCCCTGAGGATCCAGCAGTCGACCCGTCAGGTAAACTGCCCCATCAACCCCAACTTGCAGCAATACACCACTTCGATATCCCGGTAAGACATTATAGCTTTCCTGTTCGATCTGCATGCCCACAGGCAGATCTCGCACATCGAGATTTACGTCATTGACATAATAAGGACTGAGATTCGGCAAGACGGCAGTAGCACCCGCACCGGCAATCACCGCTGAGGGTCTACTACCCCAACCACGGATCACGTTCACCGTCTGGTCATCCAAGCTGGCCTTACCGTTCAACAGGGCAAAGGGTTGCCCCCTGAGGGGACGGCTTATCGCCAAATACCCGTCCACATAGCTTAGGGCTGTCGCAAAACTGAGCGTTTGTGTGTCGACGGAGTTGCTGGAGCCGAAATGGCTTTCTGCTGCGCTGAGCCGTGACTCCAGACGCGGGTGGACATAACTGGCATCCAGGCGATCCAAACGATGACTGTCAGAATCAAGACGGAAGGCGCGCGCATCCAGACCGAGTTCCCCCAGGCGCTGGTAACGAGCCTCTGTCTGCCGCGAATGATCCAGACTAGCGTATCCAAGATTGCCCTGGGCACGCGAGCCCGAGGGTGCCCAGTAGATTCTCAGTGCTACGTCCGAGTCTCCTTCGTCCCCGTGGTTCTGACGGGAAAAATCCAACGATACCCGCCAACCGTACGGATAGGACCGACTCAACGAAAGTCGCTGACTGCGTTGTATGTCGTAGCCCCAACGCCGTGTTTGACCGACCGATAGGCTACAAAACCATCCATAACTTCGCGGAAACGTAAAACCAACACGGGTTGAATAGTGGGTATTATTGTCTACGGCGCTTTGATTCAGGTTTGCAAACGCCAAGCCTTCCCAACGATAGGAAGCATTGGCGCTCCATCCCTGCCGACGGAACAGATAGTCAACAAAAACCCCTATTCCGGTGTCCTCTGCAACGCTATCCCGGCTCAGAGCGGCATCGTACGACAGGGTTCCCCACAGACCGTTTATTACACCGGTGGCGCCACCCATGACTATCTTATCGGAAATTTCCAAGTGGCCTCCGACAGTCAGATCCTCGGAAAGTCCAGTACGGTAGAAGGTCGACAAGGCCAGCGTCTCGGTTTCATAGTCAATGCCAAACTGCGTGTCCGTGGTATACGGCACGCCCAAGGTGAACGAATATTCGTCCAGCCCCGGACGCAGCAGGCGTTGCTCCAAAGTTTCAAAGAACTCAAGTGAACTGGTCCTACCCAATTGATCTGTGATTTCCAGAGTAACTTGGTTGATGCCCTGAATCAGTGGGAGATCAAGAATATCATGCCGACCGGCATCTAGTTGCAGTCGTGTCCGAAAGCTGCCATTGACGTAAACATCTACCTGTGAGTCCTGCTCCAAGAAGAACTCGTGGCGCGACAGTGGATAGGTTACAGAGTAGGGTTGCAATTCGAAAGAGGTACCCAGGGAAAAGCCCGAGAGTGGCCGTTTTCCCATAAGACCGATGCTCTTATAATTAATGTCTCCGATGGAAAGCCGCTGCCACTGATCAGGCCAATCCTTCGTGAGCCGGGTTTCGCGTCGCTGCCAACGTTGTTTCGCACCGGCATTGTAAACCTGCCTGTTTTGTACCACCCAGCCGTGCAGGTTGACATGAGCATCCGCCTCGCCTGAAATCGGCCGGCGATCTCCGCGCAACCATTCCTCGACCATATATAAATCCACCGCGGCACTGACCGGCGCCGACGGAATCGCCCTGGACGCCGAGGCCGGCACTCCCTGTTGCCGGCTGTGCAGATTGAGCAAGCGCTCCTTACGGGCCAGCAGAGGTGTGTGGACATTCAATACAACCGTGTCCGGGTCAAACGCAACCCTGATCCCCTGATGAAGCAAATCCCGGGAAGCGATATCGTCATCCGCATCACGGAGTTGGCCCAGACGCTCGACCACATCTGGAAGCAAGACCTGGCGTAACGCCTCTATCAAAGCCTGGGCGTCTAGGAAAATGTTATCCGGATCGCCCTTAATCACGGCGAAAATGTCCCCGGATGGCGCCCCATCGATATAAATCGGCAGGATTAACTCCGTCTGGCCCGAGAGGTCGGAGGAGGAATCAAACAACGTCCGTTTGGAATTCGAATCCTCAGCGGCATCTGCCGCCAAAAGTTGCGGGCTCGGAAAACACATTAGCAACAGTAATAGAGCTATGTGCCACCCCATCAGCAAGCTATCTTCTCCGAACACCGGTCAGATAGGCTGTGCATGATTCACGGGACGCGAAACTGCAATACTGCCCTTGCGCCTTCGCAGTACTCGCACGCAATCTCTATTCGAACATCAAACGGTCGTTGCGTATCAATGACCGATAGTGTATCCGCAGGCCAATTCCAAGAGAAATACCGCTCACTCCCAGCCAAAAGGTTCTCGCTGAGAAATCGTGGCAAGAGCTTCGGATCATCAACTCGAACCACCCTATCACCTTGGGTAAAAACCAAAGCCAATTCGCGCAGATGGCTGTGTACGTTGCCATCGTTACGTATCTTAAAGAGAAGACCGTCAAGCCTACGTTCAACCCCGGTCAAATTAAGCCGGGATTCTGGGTTGTCAGGACAAACGTAAAATGCGGTTGCGTAGGAGGTCACCAGTTTGACATTGGTTTTATCTAAGGTTTGACCCTCAAGATTGATCGGCAACTCCTGTACGATAACACGATAAGTTTTTTCGATCTTAGGCTTCTCCTTGTAGCGTACAGCAACTCGCACCGAGCGCCGTTGCTGTGGTGCCAGCACGAACTGACCAGGAAACACCAAGATATCGTCAGTCGTACTCCGCTGATCTACTCCAGAAACATCCATGCGCCAAGATTTTGCACTGACTTTGATCGGGAGCGGTCGGTCTGCACCAAGATTGGCAACCGTTAGGACATGCGTGCGTTGCGTGGCGAGATCAAGCTCCGCGGTAATAGGGCTGACACTGATAGCCCAAACCGTACTAAGCCATAGACAACCGGCAACCAGCAATAGTGAACGATATTTCATTTAATTCCCCGAGCTTCCATTTTCGTTGCCCCTCAATATAGCAGCTGAGATAGAGCTCGGGAAAAATACGTATCGTAACGAAGTTCAGAAAAGCCCCCCAGCGAGAAACTCTCGGAGAGGGCTTAGTCTGAACAGGATCACATGGGTCGGAAAAGACGTAAATATTTACTTGCCAACTATTTCCACAGTAATGGTATCAGTAAAACTCTCAGCAGATTTTCCAACACTTTCCGATCCGGAGATGCTCAGCGTCAGCGCTCGATTCACCGAACCTGACGTCTGTGTTGTCACGTTTTCCACATTGGTGGGTGTAGTAGTAACTTCAATGGCGTCACCCCCATCATACTTGACGGTATAAGCCATGGTTTCATCACCGTCTCCATTCTCGAGAACACTTGTAGCAGTAGTGCCCGCTAGCGTTACATCGTATCCATCGGGATCGTTGGAGTTAATCGCAATGGTTGCAATACTCTGATCCGTTACAGCCGTCCCAGCCGTCACATTGAACGAAGCGTCGGTAGCAGTTACAGTTACATCTACCACTTCCTGAATGGAAGCGGTAACCACTACACTGTCTGTGGCAGCCTGGACTGGGCCAAGCCCACTAAAAAACACCGCTCCAGACAGCATCATCACACGTACTAATTTATTCATTTTGCTACCTCCTGTAGGCAGTTCAGTTCAGATTGGGAATCGCATCCCTGCTAAAGAACCGGGCATGTACATATCAGCAATACTACGGAAGTCTTCCACGTCCATATTGTGAAGATATTGGCAGCGAACCCTGTTAAATATACGATCGATCAAGGTTTGCTGCTCATGCTATCGCCCAAAACACACATACCTTGAGAGCTTTAATCAAAAAAATACTTTTCGTTCCGTATTTGAACACTCGAATTCAATTCATAAGCGCATACTATGACCAAGTAGAAAAGGCGGTCAGTCGTCTGTAGGCCACTTGCTTTTTATCCGACAAGAGATGCAACGATGTGATTAAACGCAGGATTACCCAGACACCCATCCTAACAGACCGTTTTGCTCGAAGTGATGAGTCTCTTAGAGTGCGCTTAGGGTGTCCAGGTTAGTACTGATTTGGCACTCAAGATTATTTGTATTCCAGCTGGATACCCATATTTTCCAGTACTTGGCTTTTCTTGGATTGCAACAACAGTAGCAACTCATTTCTGGCAACTTCTCCAGAAAGCCCCCTCTTAACCAGCAACTTGAGTAGTTTGTTAAATATTTCCCGGCGACGCAGTCCATGCTCAGAAGTATCACGACGGTTGATAGCGAATTCCAACAATGTGGAGCCGCAAACACAGTTTCGATAAATCTCTACAATCGGATCATCCCCTTCTTCAGGACAACCGACATTTTCCAGCAATCCACTTCGCCCCTCCAAGGGTCTAGATTCAGAAACGAATTCTTCGAAGGAGTTATATACTCTTCCACAAGTTGTACATTTGCGAGGAAATGCGGTCTTAGATAATACACGGAGTCCATCCAGTATCTTTTCTACCATGAGAAATACTCAATAATCTTGGTAATGAATCGAGTTCAAACTAAACGTATAGTATAGAAATTTCCCTTTTCAACCTCCTGTTCTCTTGGTACCGCTTTCTTGACCCCACAAACTCCCCATGTAGCCTCCGAAAATGGGGCAAAGTCACAAAACTGTAAATCTAATTCATTGTCTGCTGTACAAAGCCCCGGAAGATCAGTTCATGGGTTACAGATTACCGCCTTAAGGATTTGTCCGGTGTAACCGATGCTATCAAACACTTATATATTTTTGTCGATACGTACTAACCAAGTCATAGATATTAATACGGTCAGAGCTACAAGCGTTGCTCAGATTAAGACGCCCACCGCATCCGAGGCCAGGCAGCTCTTCGCGGCATCCCGCTCCA
>JARRNW010000236.1:0-5874 GCA_037384565.1 Candidatus Thiodiazotropha sp. | reverse complement strand
GGTCGAAGAAGTTTCTCCCGAGGCCCGGGAATGCCGGATCTGTTCCATCAGATCACGCCAGACAACCCCTTGACGCTCGTAGTTCTTGCGGCTGTTGGCGTGGGAACAATCCACCATCAAACGGGGTTTCAGTCCCACCTGCTGCAACGCGTCAGACACCTGCCGGACATCCGCAACATCATAGTTTTCACCCTGACTGCCGCCCCGCAGAATCAGATGGGCATCGGTGTTTCCCGTGGTGGCGACGATGGCCGTTTCTCCCAGTTCATTGATACCGAGGAAGGTATGGGAACTGGCCGCGGACAACATCGCGTCGATCGCTATTTTGATATTTCCGTCGGTGGAATTCTTGAAACCCACCGGCGCGGAGAGTCCGGAGGCCATCTGCCGGTGGGTCTGGCTTTCGGTGGTGCGCGCTCCGATCGCAACCCAGCCCAACAGGTCACCGATGTATTGCGGGGTGAAGGGTTCGAGTATTTCCGTCGCCGTAGGCAGCCCCATACGGTTGATGTCGAGCAACAACTGTCTGGCCAATCGCAACCCTTTGTCCATGTCAAATGAGCCGTTCATCTCCGGATCGTTGATCAACCCTTTCCAACCCACGGTGGTACGCGGCTTTTCGAAATAGACCCGCATCACCACGTAGAGACGGTCACTGAGGGCGTCGGCGAGGGGTTTGAGGCGCTTAGCGTAATCCATGGCAGCCACGGGATCATGTATGGAACAGGGTCCCACGATCACCAAGGGTCGCGTGTCTTCACCGGACAGAATCCGATGAATGGTTTCACGAACCTGAATCACATGTTCATAAACAGCATCGTCCGCGGGCATTTCCGCCAGCAGATCCACCGGTCGGATCAAGGTCTGGGTGGAAGCGACACGCAGGTTCGCGACACGTTGAAAGGTTTCTGTCTCTACGTTCATCCGTAATTCACTCCAGACGGATTGGATGGTTGGGGTACTAATTTATTGAGGTCATCAGGGACCCCAGGGCAAGGTACAACACTCGTATTACAGATTCTACTCTTGCCCGGCTTGTCGGTGTAATAAATCGCAAATTGGCAGTTCATTCCGAGCTGACAATCGGCTGTTGTGGCGTGACGGTATCGAGTAGAGCCCGGGCCTGTTCATGCAGATAGGTCTCAATGACGGTGTAGCCGTTGGGCAGCGTTTGGGTCGAATCCGGCAGGTCGGGGTTGTAACCCTTTGCCATCTCCCACGCATCCGGTAACCCGTCTGAGTCCCGATCAGGTCGCGTAACGGCCTGAGTAAGCCCACTGATAAACCAGTCATCGCCGGGATCGGCCGGGGCATTACGGCGCCAGGCTCCACTGGCGCTGATCACTTCCCGAATGGTTCGCGGGGTCACCCGGTCGCGGGGAAATACACCCGCCTGGGACAACACCTTGGTGTAAGCAGTGATGGCATCATCCGTCGATACCGAAGCGACCGGAAAGGGCTGATCCACCTGCTCACCAAGCCGATTGATGCGGATGCGAAACGCATCCAAGAACCCCAGATCCTCCGCGCCGTTCACCGGCCCCACACCTTCGACACGGTTACCCTCTAGGTAGTAACGTCCCTTGGGACTGAATCGATACAGATCCACCCAGGCGGCGCTCGGCCCCCGCTTATAGTAATTCCCTACTAGATTAATGCCCTCGACCGGGATGTGCCCGTCGTGGCCGAGACCCTCCTTGAAGTTGTAGATCACATTGTTGCGGAAATCCGCCGGCTTGCCGGGGGTGTAGGGTGACAGAGAGGGGTTGCGGCGGGAATTATGGGCGAACAGATTGTGATGGATCGAGATGTTGCCACTCTGGGGATAGGCGCTGAGCAGGGCGAAATTGTGCATCCCGCCTTTGTCATGCCCCTCTGGGTCGGACTCCTCCAGGGTGCACCACTGCACGCTGACTTCCGAAGAGTGAATGATATCGAGTAACTCGTCATTGCCCCAGGACAGGGACAGATGATCGAGCATGATGCGTTCCGACTTGGGCAGTTGAATCGCATCCCCAGTATGTCCGCTGACCGGCTTCTGGCGGATGCGTAAAAAACGCAACACCAGATCGTGCAGCCGCTCCCCCGCCACGGGGCGGGCAACAATGCGTCCCACCAGGGTAATTCCGGGGCTGGGTGCGCTCTCACCGGCGATGGTGAGGTAGGAGTGGGGGATCTCCAGGTCACCACGGATCACCCCGGCCACATCGAATACCACGACGCGTGGACCCTCGGCGGAAACCGCCGCCTGCAGACTGCCCGGTCCTTCTGAGTTCAGATTGGTCACCTTGATCACCCGACCGTGACGCCCGCCCACGGAAACCGCGCCAAAACCCTCGGCACCGGGAAAAGCCGGAATATCGGTCACTCCAGCCTGCCCCAGAGGGGGCAGGCATAGCAGTAAAAGGGCAACCCCTCTGGACCTCAAGGCCCCATGACAGAGTGCACTGAACCTGCCCTTCATTTGGCGATCTCCTGAAACTCAGCCTTGAGTAGCGAACACAGATCCTGGGGAGACAGGGCGATCTCCAGACCACGCCGACCGGCACTCGCATAGATGCGATCCAGAACCTGTGCCGAGGCATCGATAAGGGTGGGTAACTGACGTTTCTGTCCCAAAGGGCTGACCCCACCCAGGACATATCCGGTGCTGCGCTCCACCGCCTGGGCATCCGCCATGGCCACCTTCTTGGCACCCAGAGCCCTGGCCATGGCCTTGAGATCCAAGTTCGCGGATACCGGTACGAGACCGACCGCGAGCCCCTTGCCGTCAACACTAACCACCAGGGTCTTGAATACCTGAGTCGGTGAAACACCAAGTTTTTCAGCCGCCTCAAGGCCGTAGGAGGCATGTTGCGGGTCGTGTTCGTAGCTGTGGGTGGCAAAATCGATACCCGCGCGCTTTGCCGCATCTATGGCCGGTGTCATGCCTGATCTCCTTCGAGATGGGATACGATACGATGGGTGATGACCATGATCAGAAGCCCCGCCGTGGCGAACAGATAAAGCCCCGAATGAATCTCGACCTGGGCCACCACTCCGAGTTTCACGGTCACGATCAGCACCGCCACCACCATCACATCGAGCATCGCCCAGCGTCCGTAGTCATGCATCAGTTTGAGCAATCGGCCGGTGCGTGCCGAGCGTACCTCACGATGGCGCAACAGCAGATAAAGCAGCAGAATTTTGAGCAGCGGCAGGATCACGCTGAACAGTCCCACCACCAGAAACAGAAACCACTGTTCGTGTCGGAACAGTTCCATTACCCCGGAAATCACAGAAAAGGAGTTGGCGATGAACAGGAATTTGGTCAGGGTCAACATAGGCAGCCACAAACCGGCGATCAACAGCACACCGCTCAATACCAGCAGCGCCAGCAGACGCCGGGCGCTGGCCAGGGGCATCAGCTCAGGCGATACGTACGTATTCATGTTTTCAATTCACCCTTTGAGGAACCGAGACGGTTTCCCGCGAAGATAGATCGCCCCATGAGTCGCTCCTGTCTCTTTGGTAGAATGCCCGGGCATTATCACACAACACCCGCTCTGCGGCAGCTTCACCCAGGACACCGAGGATCCGCTCGATGTCTTCCTCCTGAAACGGCCTGGGGGCTCGGGTCGATGGCAGATCGGTACCGAACAACAGGCAACCGGGATGCGCGGCATCCAGATCTCTGAGCCGGTGTTCGATCGGGAAATCCACACGTCCAAATCCGCAGGCTTTCACCTTTACCCCTTTTTCCGCCAGTCGCAGCAGTGCCGGCCCACCCTCGGCGGTCAATCCCAGATGATCAATGACCACCGCCGGCAGATCGGTCAGGCGGGATTCCAGGCTAATGAGGGTCTCTCCTGACAGGTAGAGTTCCACATGCCAGCCCAGTTGCTCATAGACCCGCCGGGCAAAGCGGTCCAGTTCATCCACCGATTCGGATCCACCGCGATATAGATTAAAGCGAACCCCGCGGACTCCAGCACGGTCCAGACGGTGGAGTTCCCGGTCATCCACCTGCGCGGGCAATTGAGTGACGCCTACGAAACCGCTCCCGAGACTCTGCAATGCGGATATCAGGTAGCTCTGATCAAACCCCTGGAAAGAGCCGGATACCACAACCCCACCTTTGAGCTTGTGGTTTGCCATCCGCTGCCGATAGTCCGTACAGGTGAACGCATCAGGCAGATAACCCCGATTCGGCGTCAGTGGGTAGCGTGGATCGATGATGTGGAAATGAGCGTCGAACAGTGCGTATTCCATGCGTCGTCAGTTTGTGGGTTGGCCGGTGATGTAGCGGCCACCTTCGAAGGCGCTGAAGAACTCCTTGATCAGCGGATGTTCGACCGGTTCCAGGCCCATGTCATGGGTGAGATTGCGTTCCGCCACATAGGTCTCGTCACTGGTATTGTGCACCAGTACCCGATACCAGGGCTGATCTTTGGGGGGCCGGGAGCGGGCAACCTGTTCATACCACTCATCCGAGAGCATGAACACAGGATCGACATCCACCACCACACCACGATAATTGAACAGGCGGTGATGAATCAGGTCACCCACTCCAAACTTCGCATGACCGGTTTGAATATCGTCACTCGTCAATCGATGCTCCAGGGATGGTTTATCGGTCTCTGGGAGTTCCGCAGCCCAGACACGTCAAACAGGCCAAGTGCGGAGCTCATTGCCACAAGGTCTCTGAATTCACTGAGAATTCATAGGGCTGACCCTTGGGTTTTGCTGACCACACAAGACCAGGATGCCGGGTTACCGGCGTCAATGTAGCCCCATCTTACCCCGAACACCTGCCTGTCTCTACCCTATCACACAGGATCTCCGTGGCTGTTTCGGTCACTTGGGGCTCCGGGGGATCCCTGATTTTTCAATGAAAGATACAAGATAGATGCGGGTGACCCCGCTACCCAGCACTTGGACCGGCTGGTATTATCCCAAAACTTTTGACCAATAAGAGAACGGTTTCCACATGCAACTGACCGACTATTTCATGATCGAAGGTGATCAAATCGCATTCACGCGTGACCAGGCCAGTCGCTTTGCCAAACAGATCGCCGACGACTTCAATCCGTTACACAACCCGGATTCGAAGATGTTCTGTGTACCGGGAGACCTGTTGTTCGCTGTTTCCCTGAATCGTCTGGGACTGAGCGAATCGATGTGTTTCACCTTCTCCGGAATGGTCAGTGACAAAGCGCTCGTCTTTCCCCAGTCCGACGCTGGAGAGCTCACCATTACCGATGAGGATGGCAAAGCGTATTTGAGTATCCATCGCGAAGGCGCAATCACCCGTGACAGGCAGCTCATTCAGGATCTGGTGTGCCGTTATGTCACTTTTTCCGGACATACCTTTCCCCATTTGCTGGTGCCCCTGATGGCGCAACGGGGTGTGATGATCAACCCGGGACGTCCGATGATCATGTATCAAAGCATGGCGATCCACTTGGAACGTCTCGATATTCGTGAACCGAGCATCGAATACCGAGGTGCAACCTTGGACGTACAAGGTAAGAAGGGCATGGTGCGACTCGACTTCCGGTTTCTGGATGGTGGTCACGAGGTGGGACATGGTTCCAAACACATGGCGCTTCGCGGACTTCAGACGTATCAGGAAGCGGTCATGCAACAGGTGGTGGATGAGTATGCCTGTTACAAAACAGCCTATGGAACCATCTGATCTCTGTTGGTATTGAGTGTCAATACCCTAGTGTAGTGCCCTACACTATTGCTCCGGACATCCTTCAAGCGAATACCGGTAGCAGATTATCGATGGAACTGATTTGCAATACCGGTGGATTGGGAGGCGCCAATCCCGGCGCGTTGCCACTCTGTCGTTCGGTCGCACCGATATCCATATTCCCCGAAGTACGCAAA
>JARRNW010000235.1:0-11017 GCA_037384565.1 Candidatus Thiodiazotropha sp. | reverse complement strand
CTTCGCTGACGATCGCCTCATCGTTCGGCTGCTGGCCATCCAGCAGCAGGTTGTTCCAGGCCGCATAGAGGGTGGCGACGATCTCGGCCTGGCGAGTGTACAGCAGTTTCATCCGCTCTAGCATTTCAAACGGTGACTGTCCTGGTTCTGCGAGGTTTTGAGGCGTTCACTTATTTGAGGTGTTCACCAGTTATGAACATGATGAAACAAGGAACAACCGTCAATATTAAGCACAGCACTCGGCATATCGTTTTAACGGCACCCGGCACGGAAACCCTTGCTGAAGCCCGGAATCAATCCTTACTCAGGTCGCTTCAAGCAACCCCGAATCAAGCCCTTAGATACCCGCCAGCAGGGACTGAATGGTCTCCTCATCCACGGGCAGTTCCCGGCTTTTGCGTCCCTTGCCGTAGACCTGATCGGCCAATCCCTGCTTGCGCGCCTGGAGGGCCAGGATCCGCTCTTCGACGGTGCCTTCGGTCACTAGCTTATAGACAAACACCGGCTTTTTCTGGCCGATCCGATGGGCACGATCGGTGGCCTGATGCTCCACCGCCGGGTTCCACCAGGGGTCGTAGTGGATCACCGTGTCCGCCTCGGTCAGGTTGAGCCCGACCCCACCGGCCTTGAGACTGATCAGGAACAGATTCACTTCGCCCTGGCGAAAGGTCTGGATCGCCTCGTCACGCTTGCGGGTCTGCCCGGTGAGTTTGGCATAGCCGATCCCCAGCTTCTGTATCTCGGTTTCGATGAGTCCGAGCATCTTGGTGAATTGGGAAAACAGCAGTATCCGCCGCCCCTCGTCGAGCATCTCGGGGAGCAACTCCATGAGCATTTCCATCTTGGCGGACTCGGCACTTTTGACCCCCCGGGTACCCGCCGGCAGCAACCTGGGGTCACAGCAGACCTGTCGCAGTTTGAGCAGGGCGTCGAGAATGGTGATGTGGCTGCGGGCCAGCCCCTTTTGCGCAATCGCCTTACGCACCCGCTTCTCCATGGTCAGGCGGATGCTCTCATATAACACGGCCTGGCGATCACCCAATGGCGCGGTGCGCAGCAGTTCGGTTTTTTGCGGAAGCTCCTTGGCGACCTGATCCTTGACCCGGCGCAGCATGAAGGGTGCGGTGCGCCGCACCAGTCTCTGGAGCTTTTCACCATCGCCCTCTTTTTCAATCGGTGTGCGGTAGTTGCGGGTGAACTGTTCCTGGGCACCGAGAAAACCGGGCAACAGAAAGTCGAACTGGGCCCAAAGCTCCCCCAGATGATTCTCCATGGGGGTACCCGTCAGGCAAAGCCGGTGGTTGGCCTCCAGTTCACGCACCCATTGGGCGGCCTGGGATTTGGGGTTCTTGATCTGCTGCGCTTCGTCCAGGATCAGGTAGTGCCAGGCCTGTTGGCGCAGCACCTCCCCATCCCGGGGAAGCAGTGGGTAGGTTGTGAACACCAGGTCGTATTGATCGAGTTGTTCGAAATGATCGGATCGGTTGGGGCCGTGCAGCACCAGGACATTCAGGTTGGGGGTAAATTGCGCCGCTTCCCGCCGCCAGTTGCCCATCAGGCTGGTGGGCGCAATGATCAGGCTGGGCCTTTTCATGCGCCGGCCCCGCTTCTCCACCGCCAGATGGGCCAAAGTCTGAACCGTCTTGCCCAGTCCCATGTCGTCGGCGAGGATGCCCCCCAACTGATACTGGCGGAGAAACTGCAGCCAATCGAGGCCGGTCTGTTGGTAGGTGCGGAGCTTGCCCTTGAAACTGCTTGGCAGCTTAGCCGGCTTGACCCGTTTGAAGTCTTTCAGGCGCTGAGCCATCTTTTGCAGTTCGACGCCGCCCTTGACCCGGGCATCGCCCAATTCCAGGAGGCGGGGCGAATCGAGCAGGGAAAGCTTGAGAGCGTCCTCTCCACTCTCCCGGTCATAAAGATCGATGATGGTCTGCAGTATCGGTTCGATGCGCTGTGCGGAAACCGCCAGATAGCGGCCCTGCCCGGCATCAAGATAGAGGGTTTGCGGCAGGTTGCCCGGCCGATAGTGTTCCAGCAATGTACTGACCAGGGGGAGAAGAGGTATTTTCTGCCCCTCCAGTTCGAGGTCAAAACGCAGACTGAACCAGTCGTTTTCCGACTGAGTCACTTCGGCATCAATCTCCTCGACCGTGCTTAGCTGAGAAGGCGTCCGATCAGCAAAATCGACCCGCCATCCCGCTTGTCGCAGGGGTTCGACCCGGTTTTCCAGAAACTCAAACCAATCCGCCAGGATCTGTTGCGGTTGCGCCGGGTCGAAGCGTCGGATATGAACACCCGGTTCCTGTTCATTGGGCATCAGCCCGAGATCATGCAAACGTGTTCGCGCCTGTGCCTCGTGCGCCTGGTCACGCTCTATACGCAGAATCTTTCCATCCCGTTCCAAAGTTTTCGTGGTGGATTCCGCCGTGGCATCGAATACAAACCCGTCGTAATCGAATCCCAGGCGGGCCTCCATGAGCGCGGACTGACGATCCAACGTCAATCCCAGCACGGGGGTCGGAGCTACGCTATAGCGCTCCATCGCCACTTCGATAGGGGGCGGTATCGGTGAATCGCGCATCACCAGCATCCGACTGATTTTTTTGGCCTCCTTCTCACTCACTGCAGGGGCCGTTGTCAGCAGATCCAGCTGTTGGCCGGTCAGGCCCTGTGGCGTCTGAAGCTCACCGATGCACCTATTTTGGCGGTCCAGGTAGTGGAGTGGCTCCAGGGGGATGATTTCAAGCTCCGCAGAGACATCAAACGTCAGGCGATACCCCTCTGCCCCCTGCTTTCGCCACATCGCAGGCGCGGCAATCGGCGCACCCTGTTTGAGGGGCGCGCGCCGGGGCTCTTCATCGAGATAGAAGCGTCCGGTCTGTAGCATCAGACGTAACGCCACGCCTCCCAGGGTTCCCCGCAATCGAGCCATTGGCTCCCAGTATCGGCTGTCACAGGCATCCAGCAATGAGATGATATCCACATCGAGCCAGTCCATTCCATACGGCCCCGGGGATAAAGGCCTCAATGACGAGCGGGATAGAGATCGCCCTTTACTCCACTCTCCACTGCGCAGCCGCTTCACTGGGAGCACACGCACCTCCCAATCAGGCGGATTACCCGACGTGGTCTGAAGGTGGTAGAGCAGTGCCTGCTCCTGGAGGTCCCGAGGCGAGGACACCTGTTCAAACAGGGACAACCATTCGTCAAAGGAGTGTTTCTGGGCCTGTGCGTGCCAGACCAGGCAACCGGCCACCACATGCTTGCAATTGTATCCCACGGGGCAATCACAAAAGCCTTCGACAACGACTCGGTTGCCGATCCTTTCCAGATGGATCTCCTGATCGTAGAGGCGGCCGCCACTGCCACGGTTGGTGGTAAAAAGTGTCAGTTCATCCGAGCCGTTATTCGTTTGATGCTCCAGGGAGGCGCGTCCCTGTTTGAAATAGCCCTCCCCTCTTTCGTAGTCCCTGTCGGTGAAATTACGACGCAGGTTTTTTAAAGCGATTCGCCTGGGATCAAGCGTCATCGGATGAGGATTCCATACGCCGCGCTTCCCGACGTTTGCGCAACTGCACCAGGGTCAACACGGGACCTGAGATGGCATAGGTAAGGAACATCAGGAAGAACACCGTGGGGGGATGGGTCTGGATGATCGCCAGCACCACCACCAGGACCACCAGTACGATGAACGGCACCTTGCCCTGAAAATCGATCTCTTTGAAACTGTGATAGCGGAAGTTACTCACCATGAGCAGGCCCGCCAGGGTGGTCAGCACGGCCGCGAACCAGCCCAGGTCGTCACCCTGTATGCCGTAGTCAACCCCCAGCCAGACCCCACCCGCCATGATCGCCGCGGCGGAGGGACTGGGCAGTCCCTGGAAGTACTTCTTGTCGGCGTTGCCCAGTTGGGTATTGAAGCGGGCCAGGCGCAGTGCACCACAGGCGGTGTAGATGAACGCGGCCAGCCAGCCCAGTTTGCCCAACCCGCTCAGGGCCCAGATGTAGACCACCAGGGCTGGAGCGAGACCGAAGGAGACCATGTCGGAGAGACTGTCATATTCCGCGCCGAAGGCTGACTGAGTCTTGGTCAGACGCGCCACCCGGCCGTCCAGACCATCCATCAGCATCGCCACGAAGATGGCCACCGAGGCCACCTCGTACTTGGCGTTCACCGCGGCGAGAATGGCGTAGAAACCGGCGAACAGGGCGGCGGTGGTAAAGAGATTCGGTAGTAGATAGATACCGCGACTGCGTTTTTTCAGTTTATTCTCTTCCGTTTCCATCGACGCGGGCACCTGTATTGTTTGGATTGCGCGGGATTATAACAGGGGTGTGGACCCTGTTTCCTTATTCCATGTACCCACTTCCCGGGTACGGTGTAGAAGGAGGGTTATCCGGTCAACAATACCAAGCGCGTCATTCTGGCGCATGCCAGAATCCAGGAGAAACTGGCACACGCCGCCAACACTGCTTTCGCTAAGGCCCAACCGGGTCCGACAAACCCAGTCCGGAATAGGTCAATAGGCCAATGCATCCGCCTTATATTCCATGCCCTTGCGACGGCTCTGGGTCTGAATCGCCTCATAGAGCTTTTTATCCAGTGATTCCCGGGCACCTCCCTCGGCCTCGACCCGCTCGCGCAGAAATGCCGCCCGCTGCTCCGCCAGTTCCCGGATCTCCTTGTTCAACTGCTGCCGACGCTGCGCGGTCTCCTCGACCAGTGTCTGCCGTGCTTCCGGACTGAGGCTCTGCAAAGGCGCTGGCAACGCCTCCGGGGCCAGTGCTTCGAGTTTCACCCGACCCTGGCTGACATCGTCCACCAACTCCCCCTCCCCCAACAGATTGGTCTCGCCACTGGCGGTGGCGTTGAAGGTGGCGCGGCGCGCCCGGGATGCCACTGAAGCCGTTTCGTGAAGCTGTTTTGCGGTATCCAGTTTTTGCTCCCGCCGCAACCGCTCATCGGCACTGCCGTAGTAGAGCCGGGTGGCATCCAGTTCCGCCGACAGATCCGCGAGGGGTTCATCATAGGGCGTGGCAATCGCCACCGCGTCCCCACCCTGCCCCACCTGGGCATACTGGCCGCCGCCGCTCTGGGCAATCGTCTGCCACACCTGGCGGGTCTCCTTGCTGTCGCCCGCCAGAATCGCATTAACCACAATCCCCCGGGCCTTGGCCTGCACCAGACTGCGCGGATATTTCACATCATCCTGATAATCCATATGGGGCGGTGCGTCACCCACCAGAAAGATCACCTTGTAGGCATTCGGGTCCTGGCTCCAGGAGATCCGTTCCACGGCGTCGGACAGGGCCTGATTGACACTCTCCGGTCCGTCTCCGCCCCCCTCGGCCCGGAAGGCCATCAGACGGGCGTAGACGGTATCCAGGTCGGACGAGAGATCCACTACCTGGGTTACGTAGGCGTCACCCCGATCCCGATAGGCCACCAGCCCCATGCGGATCTCAGGTGCCGGCTGGGCCTGGGCCAGAGTGGTGGCGATGGACCAGATCTTCTCCCGGGCCGCACGGATCAACCCGCCCATGCTGCCGGTGGTGTCCAGGGTGAACACCACCTCAACCCGGGGTTTATGCAACACCTCGGAGGGTATGATCGGTTGAGTCTCGATCTGCGGTGCCTGGGGCACCTCCACCAGCGCCGCCCAGTTCTTCATGGATGGATAGAGGGCGATCCCCCCTGCGGTCAGGGCCAGCAGGGAGAGGGCAAACCATTTGATTTGGATTTCATTTCGTGTCTCCTTCAGAGATTGGGATTTTGGGACAGGCGCTGCAGCGCCTCTTGCGCCGCCCGGTAGGCACGCTCGAAGCGTTCTGCCTCGCCAGCCGGAGGTGTGGTGGGTCTTTCAAGGCTGGAACCGGTCTGGGGAATGAACACGAAAAGCGCCTGAATCAGGAAGAAACTCCAAAACCCCACCGCCGGACTACCGGTCACCGATCCTCCCCACAGGGCCGCGCCCAGCCCCAGGATCACCAGGCCGAGATCCAGCAGCGCCGTGTAGAAACGGTCATGAAACAGCCCGGAACGGACCAGCCAGAGCAGTGCCAGATGAATCAGCAGGTCACCGGTCAAGCCAATACCCAACAGGGCCGAAACGGGGGATACCAGCAACCACAGCGCGACAGCCAGAACCCGTCCCGCCTTCAAATCCCTACGCCGCAACAGATAAAGCAGATAGAACAGCCCCAGCAGGGTGATCAAAAAGCGCAGGGCAAACCCACCACTCAGCCAGAGACTCAACAGAGGCAACAGCGCGCCGCCCAACAGGGTTGCCACGAGGGACACCCCCACGCCTTCGCTGAAGTTGGGCCGGCTCATGACGACACCCGCCTGCGGCACTCCCGCAACCAGGCCCGTTCCACCTCCTCCTCGGTGACCCCATAGCCGCCCGCAACATCATCCAGACCGGACCGGTCCGGCCGGGGCTGGGTCGCCAGCAGGGTCAATTTCTGCTGCATGCCCTGGAGCCGGATTCGCTGATCGTCCATGCGCTGGCGCAGTTCTTCGGCAACCGCCCGCAGACGCTCCTGCATCTGTTTCAGATGCTGAACGAGACGCTCCTTCTCAAGGCGCTGACGGAGCAACGAACGGGCCAGGGTCTCGTTATCCTGTTCGAAACAGAGATCCAGCTCCTCGCAGAGACCGTCGATCTCCTCTTCCAGGGTTTGTTGACGTGTGGCGTGTTGTTGCAGCTCCTGGGTGATGAGTCGTGTCTGGCGGGCCTCCTGCTCCAGGGTGGCCTGCATCTCGCGGATCGCCTGCTTGAGCAACAGTTCGGGTTCTTCCAGGGCATCGAGCATGGCGTGCATGTCGGCCCGGAACAGTCTTGTGACTCGGGTGATAAGGGTCATCGGAAGCTCCTGTCGTTAGGGTACGGGTTCAGTCTAGAAACCGGACCCCAGGCAAAACAGACAGGGATTGGTAAAAATGCCCCGTACAGGTTTACAAAAGATTTACCTTCCGGCGACAGGCATAATTGCTAAGCTGTCCACAGCCACACCGAATCACAATTGCCAATCATGAACAGTAAAAAACAGCGCATCCTGATCATCGAAGACGAGGTGGCGATCCGCACCGGCCTGATCGACGTATTCGTCTACCACGGCTATGAGGTGGAGAGTGCCGGAGAAGGAACCGAGGGTTTGCACAAGGCCCTCACCGGACGTTTCGACATGATCCTGCTCGACGTGATGCTGCCCGGTCTGGATGGGTTCGAGATCTGTCAGCGAATCCGCGAACAGGACCCGGCTCAGCCGGTCATCATGCTCACCGCCAAAACCCGGGACGAGGACATCATCCAGGGCCTGTCACTGGGGGCGGACGACTATGTGGCCAAGCCCTTTTCTGTCGCGCAGCTGGTGTTACGGGTACAGGCTGTGCTACGTCGGGCGGGCGGCATGGTATCCCAGGAGCCCCATATCCGACTCGGCGATACGATGCGCATCGACACCCAGAACCTGGCGGGTGAATCGGCGACGGGTTCGTGCCGTTTCACCCGCCGGGAAATGGAGATCCTGCAGTACCTGCACCAACACAGGGAACGCCCCGTACCCCGGGAGGAGTTGCTGCACAAGGTCTGGGGTTATGCGAAAAATCTTGACCTGGAAACCCGCACCGTCGACATCCACATCGCCAAGCTGCGGCGCAAGATCGAGCCCGACAACAGTCAGCCACGCTATCTGGTAACCGTGCGCGGCGCCGGTTATCGGTTGTTGAGCGACTGATCCCATGAAGCGTCTCACCACCGGTCTCACCCCCCGGCGATTGCGCCTGGTACTGGCACTGTTTTTTATCGCCCTGACCCTGCCTTCGACGATCCTGGTCTACCAGGCCTACAGCCGTCTTAAATGGGAGGCTTTTCATCAGCACCAGCAGATGGCGGAGGAATTGACAGACCGGATACGCGACGCGACCACGGCCCTGATCACCCGGGAAGAGGCACGGGGTTTTTCGGACTACGCCTTCCTGGTCATCGAAGGCGATCCGAGCACACCTTTCGTGCAGCGTTCCCCCCTGGCGAGCTATCCTGTCTCCGGAGAGATTCCCGGCCTGGTGGGTTATTTCCAAGTCGACGCCTCGGGGGCCTTCTCCACCCCCCTGCTACCGGCACCCGGTACCCTGGCAGCGGACTACGGAGTTTCCAACCAGGAGCTGGCGCAACGCCGACAGCAGGCGGAAACCATCCGTGGCATCCTCAGTGAGAACCGCCTGGTCCACCCCGAAACAGGGGCTGTTGCCGCCTTGAAATCAGCCCCCGAAGCCGTCGACAAGGTGGCTGACAGGGCGCCCGGAGCGGCCACTTCCCAAAGTTCCGGGGATCTGGCCGAAGACGCCCGGCCATCACCCGTAGGGCAGGCTGTGTTCGACCAGCTCAACCGCTCCGAACCCACAGCCGAAAAATTCAAGAGCCGGATGACCAAGGCCCTGCCGAAGAAACTTGAAGAATTGAACCTGCAACCCGAACTCAGCCAGCAGATGGCCGTTCCCGCCGAGGCCAAGAACCTGCGTCGAAAGGCAGAACCGGCGCCCAGACAGATGCGCAAGGAGTTCAGCTCCCTGGCGGAACCGGTACAGAATACACAAGTTGAAATGGAATCCACCCAGGAATCTCTGCGTATCCGGACCTTCGAAAGCGAGATCGATCCGTTTGAGTTCAGTCTTCTTGAGAGCGGTCACTTCGTTCTCTACCGCAAGGTCTGGCGCGGAGGACAGCGCTATATTCAGGGACTGCTGATCGAACAACAGCCGTTTCTAGAAAAACAGCTGGAGAAGCCGTTTCGAACCACCGCACTCTCGTGGATGAGCGATCTGATCGCCGCCTATCAAGGTGAACTCCTGACCACATTTCGAGGTTTGAGCACCCGCGACTATCTTAGCTCCAGTGAATCCCTGCAGGGTTCGCTACTCTATCGCGCACCCCTTAATGCCCCCCTGGGCGCGCTCGAACTGATCTTCAGTGTCAAGCAACTCCCGGCAGGCCCGGGTGGTGTGATCATCACCTGGGTAGCCCTGGCGCTGGGTCTGGTCCTGTTCATCGGCACGCTACTGCTCTACCGGCTGGGCCTTGGGCAGATCAAGCTGGCACGCCAGCAGCAAGACTTCGTCTCATCGGTCAGTCATGAACTCAAGACCCCGCTGACTTCGATCCGCATGTACAGCGAGATCCTCAAGGAGGGTTGGGCCAGCGAGGAAAAAAGACTTGAGTATTACGACTACATCCACGATGAGAGCGAGCGCCTCACCCGATTGATCAACAACGTTCTGCAACTCGCCCGAATGACCCGTAACGAACAAAGCATGGAGATGAGTTCGTTCACGGTCAACGAACTGTTGGACATGCTGCGTTCGAAGATCGTTTCGCAAACCGAAAGAGCCGGGTTTCAATTGAAAATGGACGCTCCTGAAACATTGGAATCGACTCACCTAGGAGTGGATCCCGACCACTTCCTGCAGATTTTTATCAACCTGGTGGATAACGCAATCAAGTTTTCGACAGATTCCGAGCAACGAGTCATTGAAATCACCTGTAAACAGACAACCCCTCGAACGGTGCAGTTTCAAATCCGGGACTGGGGTCCCGGTATCACCCGGGAGCACATAAAAAAGATATTCGATCTGTTCTACCGATCAGAGAACGAACTGACCCGTAAGACATCGGGAACAGGTATTGGATTGGCCCTGGTCTACCAGTTGGTACATGCCATGAGAGGAGAGATCCGGGTGACCAATGCGAAACCGGGTGCACTGTTTACAATTACCTTTCCTACCATGGAAAAGCCCAATTAAGCCACATCAAACCTTCCTTACACTGAGCAGCACGATAATGTTTATCAAAGAGACAATGCATACCCATGCCAACTATTAACTCAAGTTTCGGAGTTCAAATCTTGCACTTAATCACACGGAAGCCGATTTAAATCATTGCGCTGGATGCCTTATTTATACCGTCATCCGATATATCGAAAAACCCAGCATGAAGCGCTATTCTCTACTCGATATATATTTGCGAACATTTCGTGTCAATAAAATAGCTTCAGCTTTTGCCCCAAGAAACACATAGATTCCGAGACCTATCAACAAACCAATAGCCGCAAACATCATCATAACCGCCGGCCGCGTATCGTGACCTCCATCAATAGTCACTTTAAACATCATGAGTAAAGCTTCAATGGAAACAGCAACCAGGATGGCGGAAATAAACCGGGTGATCGTTCTTCGCGTTGAGCTATGTCGAAATATATCCTTATGCATCAACACCTCTTCTTCGAGCGTTGTTTTACCGAGATCGAACATCGCCAATGCCAGGGTTAAAAAAATAATGACACTAAATGGAACCAGATGAGATCTTCCACCCTCGACACCAGGCTGAAGTAGTGAAATCGCTTCAGTATAGGCGGTGTAGAGCAACAATCCGGTAACACAGAAAATACCCACAACAATGCAGACGTAGACGAACTTAAATATCGGCTCGAATCGTTTGCGAAAACTATCTCCCATCAAAAAACTGATCACTTCGGTCAGGTTGCTATCGATAACCGCATATCCACTACGCCCCTCGTTGCATGTAATAGGCACTGACGCCGAGAGACATAGGTGGCGATTTTCACTGGAGAGATAGGGCTGGGTCACAACAACACTATTACCGAGTTTCGCCAACTGAAAGTATGGCCGCTGACTACGGTCTTTTCCTTGACCATTTCCCAGATTGTCACTCTCGATTTTGCCCCTCAAATTAGCACTTATCTGAACACCCTCATCATTTAGAAAATAGAGCATCTCGACAAATGGATAATGCTCGCGAATCATTCTGATGGCCCTCTCTTGAGAGATTTCATCACAAAGACTCTCTGGCCCCGTAATACCCGTAAGGATAGAGGCAAGAAGCTCTTGAATCGTTTCTTGATACTCATGGTATCTTTCAATCACGGTAAGGTAGTTCATATTGTACTGCTGATCTTGTGGTCATACATATTCAATAAGTTGCAAGAAACAGACCAACCA
>JARRNW010000234.1:0-8023 GCA_037384565.1 Candidatus Thiodiazotropha sp. | reverse complement strand
AGGCGTCTTCTGGGGCCTCGTTGAAGGGGAAAAAACCAGCGAAGCGGCTCCATTCCAGAAGTGAATCAAAAATTTTCAGATTCTCATTCTGGCGCATCTTATAGGGTGAGGCCAGGGAGAACAGCAAGCATCGGCAATAGTTCGCCGCAATGGATGATTGCTTGGTGAAAGTTTCCAATTCGTCAACCACTGGCTGATCAATCACTTCATACCGCCGGGCAAGGCGATGCAGGACATGCAGTTCCTGCCAGGAGCGTTTAGGGTAGGGATCGTATACCAGCACCGACAAGAGAATTACCCGGGACAGGTAGTTGATGCCCCTGTGGATGGCCTGTTTGAGCAGGGTGAGATCTAGCGTCTCTCCATGCTGGGTGGTCAATAGGTCGACAATCACGGACTTGTAACCGGTCGCCATGCCACTGTGCAGTTCCCGGTTCAGGTTGGCGATCTTGTGGGATTTTTCGCTCAGTGGGAAACGGGAACCAATATAGTGTTTGTTCAGGTTTGTGGCGACATAGGCCAGGGGCTGGCGAAAGCTTTCCAGGCTCATTAACCTCTGCCTGGCTGGCGCTTCCGTTCGATTGAAAGTGCGCAGGGTCTGAAAAATCTGACGTGAGGTTTCGCCGATATTGGCCATGGGCAGGTTCCCTGCCCAAGTCGCTACATCCTTGTCATTGAGATAGAACGGTACTCCCTTAGGCGGAGCCTGTTCGGGAACTCTTAGACCGATCGGATTGGTTGTTGCCATGTTGATTATGCTGCCGAAACCTTGATTGACTGGTGTTATTGCCTGTAAAGAAACATCGTCGTTTAAATTTGAGAAATCCTTGTCACTGGACGGCCTGTTTTGATTCTAATCCATGTTTAGCCATGGCGGTAGGAGCTCGGTTTTCCTGGTTGAATTCGCATCCACAAGGCTTGTAGAGTCGGATCCCGTAATCTCCACCGGAAGGATAGGGCAGATATGACGACCTTCCATGATATTTGACATCCTTTATGATAGCCGATTCATAAATATACAATTATCGCCAGGTTTTGTGAATATTGGTGAAATTGCCTCATGAATCCCGGAAGGGTAGTGGCTATTGGTTGTTTTGATGGATAACAGATTGTTATTATTAATTTTATTTGTTTCCTGCCGGTCCATGAAGCATCCGTCAGTTAGGGTGCTGGATGGGGTGAGTCGGGTTTTTAATTCCTAATGGCTCATTCGGAATGGCGACCGCCAAGGGTGAAAATGCCTATCAAGCGCAGAAACTGCGCTTCGAACAGGAGTTGGTTCGCCTGAATGAAGCCTTAAAGGACGGACTGTTCAGTGCAGGCCATAATTCACCCTGGTGGATGCGGCTTACGCGCCACTGTTCATGCGTGCCCGGTGTCTGGCTGAAGTGCATCCGAAAGGCCAGGTAGAATTGTCACAGTCAATCGCAGACTGGGCAGGAGAGTTACTTTCCCTGCCCAGTGTAAAATCCTCCGTGGGTGAGGATTTTAGCGAGAAATACAGACATTTTCTGAGTCAAAAAGGGAGTTGGCTACTCGCTCTTGGCGGGTGAAGTACCACTCTCTTCGGCAATCAGCTGGTCCATAATGGTGAACATTTTGGTGTAGGTGCCGGCGAGACTCCCGCTGGTCAGATATTTACCGTTGATACCCACGGCGGGAACCCCTGAAAGTTGGTATCTCTGGGCCAGTTTCTTGGCATTCTGTACCTTAACGTAGACACCGAAGGAGTCCCAGGCTTCGGTGAACTTCTCCCGGTCGGCGCCATGTTCCACCGCAAAATCTATGAGTGACTGCTTGTCGAACAGGCGTTGCTTTTTGTCTTGGATGGCTTCAAAAAGAGGTTGATGTAATTTATCAGCCAGACCCAGTGCCTCAGCGGCATAGTAGAACTGGGCATGGGGGGTCCACTTCGGATTCAGGGGGGCAGGTACCCGACTGAACACGACATTATCTGGTTTTTTCTCAAGCCATGCGTGCAGTTGCGGCTCCATATGGTAGCAATGCGGACAGCCATACCAGAAGAATTCGAGGACCTCGATCTTACCTTCCGGAACCGAAGTAGGTACTGGCGGATCGATCGTATCGAAACCTTCACCCCACTCGGCGGCTGGCAACGCCAAAGAGGAAGGGCATAGTCTGTCCTTTCAATATGTTAAATTTAAAATCAAGGTGTTTTCAGGAGCCGTAAACCATACGGATTACCGCACTAGGAACTAATCCTATTGAATTCTGTTAGAAATTTGAATGAGGTGTTGGTTCCCGGTACCGTATGGTGTGAATTGGGCACAGGCAGTCACTCATGGTTTCGAAACAGATTGATCAGTGTGTTGAGGCACTTTGCCAGAAAGGTTGCGGCGCTGTTCGCGAGGATATCAAATTATTGAAGCGGGGTGTGATCCTGCCGGAATTGAAGGCCCTCGATGACCGGGCGAGAAAAGCGGTATTGGATGAACTCTGCTCTATCATGGCGGTTTATGGCGACCGTTGTCCGCTGCCCGGTTTGCAACAGAAACCGGGTTAATGGTGTCCATTTGCGCAACCTGAATCAGCAAGATGAAGATTCGCCAACGCCCAGGATCTGAGGATTTGCATGCACTGAAGTCTCCGGTGCATCCGGTGCTGCGGCGTATCTATGCGGCCCGCGGGGTGCGGCGGGACGAAGAGCTCGATCTGGGGCTCGCCTGCATGGCGCCGGTGAGTGGACTCAAAAGTGTGTATGAGGCGGCGGATTTGCTGCAGCAACACCTCCAACAGGGCTCCCATATTCTCATCGTCGGTGACTATGATGCCGATGGCGCCACCAGTACCGCACTGTCGATATTGGCGCTGCGGGCGTACGGCGCGCGCAAGCTGTCCTATCTGGTTCCCAATCGATTCGAATATGGTTATGGGCTGACACCTGAAATCGTGGATCTGGCCGCCTCCCGGGCGCCTGATTTGATCGTCACCGTGGACAACGGCATCTCGAGTCTCGCCGGTGTACGTCAAGCCAACCGACTCGGAATCCCGGTATTGATTACGGATCATCACCTCCCGGGGAGGGAAATGCCCGACGCTCGGGTGATCGTCAACCCGAATCAACCTGGGGATGACTTCACAAGTCCCTGTCTGGCTGGTGTCGGCGTCATCTTCTATGTCATGGCGGCACTCTTTCATCGACTCGATAACCAGGGGTGGTTCGATGGGAGCCGACACACCCGGACGGTCCCCACGGAGTGGCTCGATCTGGTTGCGTTGGGCACCATAAGCGATCTGGTTCCGTTGGACCGCAACAATCGGATACTCGTCTCTCAGGGGCTCAAACGGATTCGTGCCGGACGTTGTCGCCCCGGCATTCTGGCGCTGGCTGAGGTGTCCCGGCGCTCCCCGGAGAAGCTAGTGGCTTCCGATATCGGTTTTGCGGTGGGGCCACGCCTGAACGCCGCGGGCCGTCTCGATGATATGAGCCTGGGAATTGAATGCCTGTTGAGTGAATCATTGGACCAGGCACGGGCCATGGCGGTGGAATTGGATCGCCTCAATCAGACGCGGCGTGAGCTGGAGCGGGAGATGAAACAGCAGGCCGAGGCGTTTCTGCAGCAGGCTGAGGTGTGGGGAGACCAGGGTCTGCCCCTGGGTCTGTGCCTGTTCGATGAGCGATGGCACCAGGGGGTGACCGGCATTCTGGCTTCCCGTATCAAGGATCGGTATCATCGCCCGGTTATCGCCTTCGCGGATGCGGGACAGGGAATGCTCAAGGGCTCCGCCCGGTCCATTCCGGGAATGCACATGCGTGATCTACTGGATCTCATCGCTTCCCGTAATCCTCAACTGATCAGCCGCTTTGGCGGGCATGCCATGGCGGCAGGGTTGAGCCTGGAACGCTCTGCCTATGAGTCTTTCCGGCAGTGTTTCGAAACGACCCTGGCCGAGTGGCTCGACCCCGCACAGTTGGAAGGGGTGATCCTCACGGATGGGGAGCTGGGGGCGGATGAGCTGAGCCTGGAGCTCGCACAGCTCATTCGCGAGGCCGGTCCCTGGGGGCAGGGTTTTCCGGAGCCCCTGTTCGAGGGATGCTTCGAGGTGTTGCAACAACGCGTGGTGGGCGAGTCCCACCTGCAACTGGTGTTGGGTCACGGAGGTACGGGAGGCTGCGTGGATGCCATCGCCTTCAGTCAACCCAGGCTGGCGGAAGAGGTGCGCCGCGTCCAGGTGACCTATCGTTTGAATGTGAATGACTTTCGAAACAGACTCAGTGTTCAATTGATTGTGGAGATGATCCAATCGCTACCCGAGACGACGAATTAGAGCAGGAGTGGGAGGAAGGGCCCAGTAAAAGTGAGAAAAAGCGGGAGATGCAGGCTCTGCAGAAGCTGGGCGAGCGTCTTACAGGGCTTTCCGAGGGCTACCTGTCGCGCATGGTCCTGAGTGAGGATATGAAACTCGCTCTGGCTGAGGCGAAACGCATCAAATCGCACAACGCACTGCGTCGGCACTACCGGCGCCTGGGCAAGCTGCTGCAACACGAAAACCTGACATCCATCCAGCAGGTGGTGGACGAACTGGATGGGGAACACCAATCATCGGTTTCCCGTTTTCATGTCCTGGAGCGCTGGCGAGAGCGTCTGATGGATGGCGACAGCGAGACCTTCGGTGAGTACCTGGATGCCTATCCCAGCGCAGATCGTCAGCAGTTGCGTCAGCTGATTCAAGCGGCGCAACGGGAGCGGGACAGGGATGCGCCTCCCGCAGCCTACCGGAAACTGTTCAAGTACTTACGTCAGGTGGCGGAACTCTGAACATCCCGCTCGGGGTAGACGGGATCAGCCTTTGAGGTTGTTCGCTGGCGTTCGGTACTCCGTGACAGGTCGTGACCGGGTGGTTGGAATGTCTAGGATCTCCCAGTGGGCGATGGCCCATTGCCAAAATTCCGTGAGACTACCGGGGCGGGTGGGTGGTAGTGCCTGCCCGAGGAAACCCAAGGCAGGCAACAGGCTGTCCAGAGGGCGCTGTGGATTCACGGGCAGATCCCGGGCCTGTTTGCTCAGCTTGCGCCCCTGCCCATCGCTGACCAGAGGTAGATGCAGATATTCGGGACGCTTCAGCCCTAGGATCTCCTGCAGATAGCACTGCCTTGGGGTGGAGTTGAGCAGATCTGCGCCACGCACCACATGGGTGATGCCCTGCCAGCTGTCATCGACCACAACAGCAAGCTGGTAGGCGTAAAAGCCATCCACCCTGCGGATCACGAAATCACCGACCTCCCGGCTGAGATTCTGGCTGTGCGGACCCAGCAGCCGGTCGGTAAAGCCGAATGGTTGATCCGGGGTTCTTAGACGTATGCTGGTGGGTCTTTGCGGATGACGCAGACCCTGGCGGCAGGTTCCGGGGTAGATGGCACCTTCCACACCAATCTCGGCCTGTTCGCGAATTGCCTTGCGGGAACAGCAACAGGGGTAGGCGGAGCCTGCGTGCTGTAGTTTCCTGATGATTGCCTCATAGGCTTCCGAGCGCTGGCTCTGGTAGGCAACTTCTCCATTCCATTCGAAACCGAAGGTCTCCAGGACACGCAACATATCGCTCGCGGCGCCAGGAAGCGTCCGTGTCTGATCCACGTCCTCAATTCGGATCAACCACTCGCCCCCCAGACGGCGAGCGTCAAGATAACTCCCCAGGGCAGCGACCAGTGAGCCGAAATGGAGTGATCCGGTGGGAGAGGGCGCGAACCGGCCGCGATAGGCGATCTCAGGCATGCGTATCAGGAAAAGAAAAAAACCGGCATGCGCCGGTTTTTTTCTTTTCCATGGTGAAACAGCGGCTCAGCCCATCTGTTTTTCACGGATTTCGTCAAGGGTTTTACAGTCAATGCACAAGGTCGCCGTGGGGCGTGCCTCCAGGCGGCGGATACCGATTTCGACGCCACAGGACTCGCAATAGCCGTATTCCTGATTGTCGATCTTTTCCAGGGCTTCGTCGATCTTCTTGATCAGCTTGCGTTCACGATCCCGGGTGCGCAATTCGAGACTGAATTCCGATTCCTGGGTCGCGCGATCGTTTGGGTCCGGGAAGTTCGCGGCTTCGTCCTGCATGTGATGCACGGTACGATCTACCTCCTGCATCAGGTCGTCCTTCCAGGCGCTCAGGATCTTGCGGAAATGCGCCTCCTGATCCTCATTCATGTACTCCTCGTCTTTGGAGGGTTCATACGGCTTGATGCCGAAGGATCCTACATCGTTTGTAGTGGCTTTCTTCTGGGCCATTCAGGGTACCTCTTCAGTGAAGGCGCATATCTATACCAGAAAGAAATGATCGAAACAACACGATCGGAGAGACATTATAGTCCTTTCCCGGGTTTTGCGTCGGAGATGTCCGCCCCCGGTTCAGCTTTGCTACACTAGTCCCGGTTGCAATCCACTGAAAATCAGGTTGTTGAGAATGGCGGAATTAAAAGCATTGATCTTCGATGTAGACGGTACCCTTGCCGATACGGAACGGGACGGTCACCGGGTAGCCTTCAATCTGGCCTTCCGGGATGCCGGGCTGGATTGGGACTGGTCTGTGGCACTCTATGCAGAGCTGCTCAAAGTGACCGGAGGCAAGGAGCGAATCGGTCACTATCTGGATCACTTCAATACCCAATTTGTAAGCCCGCCCGACCGGGATGGGTTTATCGCGGGATTGCACGCCAGTAAGACCCAACATTACACTCGGATGATGGCCGAAGGCGCCATTCCCATGCGCAACGGGGTCAAACGGCTGATTCAGGAGGCGCGTGAGCGGGGATTGCGGCTTGGCATTGCCACCACTACGACCCCTGCCAATGTCAGTGCTCTGCTGAAATACAGCCTGGCACCGGATTCCGAATCCTGGTTCGAGGTGATCGCCGCCGGTGACATCGTGGCGGCGAAAAAGCCAGCCCCCGATATCTATGACTGGGCGATGCGCCAGATGGGGGTTGGCCCCGAAGTCTGTATGGCGTTCGAGGATTCCCACAACGGGGTTCGCTCCGCACTGCAATCGGGAATTCAATCGGTTCTGGTGACCACTAACGGATATACCGAAACAGATGATTTCGCTGGGGCTCGCCTGGTGGTCGATCAGCTGGGTGAGCCCGATCAACCCTTTGTGCTCCGTGAGGGTGCCGCCTGCGGAAAGCGCTGGGTTGATGTCGAACTGCTGGAATATGTACACCGCGATCGCTGCCCATGAGCCTGATTGCGCAACGTATGGGGCGGATTGCCCCGTTCTATGTCATGGATCTGCTGGGCCGCGCCCGACAGATGGAAGCTAATGGCCAATCGGTAATCCATATGGAGGTTGGTGAACCCGACTTTGCCACGCCGGAGCCGATTATTACCGCCGGGCAGGCGGCGCTTGCCGCTGGGAAGACCCACTACACCCCGGCCGCTGGACTTCCGGAGCTGCGACAGGAGATTGCGAATTTTTACCGGGACCGGTACCGAGTGAGCGTTCCGGCTGAGCGGATTATCGTGACGCCGGGATCCTCGGGAGCCCTACAGCTTCTGCTCAGCGTGCTGATTAACCCTGGAGAATCGGTTTTGATGGCCGATCCCGGTTATCCTTGTAACCGCCACTTCGTGGAGCTGGTGGATGGGGTTCCGGTGGGTGTGCCGGTCGGGCCTGAGACCGGATACCAATTGACCGCGGATCATCTGGCCTCGGCCTGGCGGGAGGACACCAAGGCCGTGATCCTGGCCTCACCATCGAATCCGACCGGTACCTTGTTGAGCGACCCGGAGATGCAGCGTCTTCATGCAAAGGTCAGCGATCTGGGCGGTATCCTCATCGTTGATGAGATCTACCAGGGATTGACCTATGAGGTGGCCTCGGAGAGCGCCCTGAGATTCTCCGATAATCTCTGCGTAATCAATAGTTTTTCCAAATACTTTTGTATGACCGGGTGGCGCCTTGGCTGGCTGGTGGCCCCCGAAGAGATGATGGATCCTCTGGAGCGTCTGGGGCAGAATATTTTTCTCTCGGCGCCAACCCTGTCCCAGGTTGCCGCATTAAGTGCCTTTTC
>JARRNW010000233.1:0-5926 GCA_037384565.1 Candidatus Thiodiazotropha sp. | reverse complement strand
TACGTAAGTATTGGCGGATTTCCTGGGAGACAAAACCCATTATGTTTAAATATTATTCATCACCTTCTATATTCTCAGTCTTCATCTATACTCCCACTTCGTGATGTCACCGAAAAACCTCTTGTATATTCCTTGAGTGGATCGCCGAATACTACGGAAATCCGGATAGCATATCCTCAACCCATAGCGATTATCTGCCAGTCACAGCCGCCAGAGTGGTTGAGGGTTAAAACATGCAGGCATTCAGCTAGAAAAGTATGAACAACATCGCAGATAGTCAAACCTTTGACCCACTACTCGTATGCCATTGCACAAAGGCCCTGATCAGTGCACTTAAACATCGGGATGTACATACACTGATGCATTCACAACGGGTCATCCAGCTAACTCAACAACTTGGACAAGCCTGTGGCTTGTCCGAAAAGGAACTCAAGATTGCCAGAACCGCCGCCTGTTTTCATGATATCGGCAAAATCGGCATAGCCGATGAGATATTGTTGAAATCCGGTAGATTGAATGAAGCCGAATGGGAAATCATGAAAACCCATTCATCGATTGGGGAGGATATTATAAACGGTCTGGATATGGAGGAGAGCGAGCAAATAGCCCGCATCGTCAGACATCATCACGAATACCATTGCGGCAAGGGCTATCCGGACAGGCTCGCGGGTGAAGCAATCCCACCGATTGCGAGGATCATCTCGATTACAGACAGCTACGATGCGATGACAGTAGTCCGTCCTTATCACTCGAAAAAATCTCACCAGATGACCATGGATATCATCCAAAAAGAAATCGAACACAAATTCGACCCCTACATCGCCAAGCAATTCATCGCAATGATCGAGAGCAGTGAGTTCAAGGCGGAATAACCACGACTCACCGGGTTACTAAACGATACCATTGCCAACTTCCGGAGAGAGGCTCAAAGCGGTAATCCGGGTCGAGCCTTCGCTTCAGGGAGTCACCCGGACTGAACGCAAACAGGGCCGTTATGTCTTCAGGAGGATCATAGGCGGAGTAGTCGGTCTGTATTCGCAGTCTGACCTTCGTATCCAACAGATAGCTCAGTGAAATGACCTGGCCCAGATTCGCGTCTCCCACATCAACAAGCACTACCGGCCGCTCAGTGTGATTGATCAGGCGAGCCAATTCCACGTTACCTGCACTGTATGACTTCGTCCACCAGGTATCGGCATGGAGAATACGCCATTGGGAGAGCAATCCTGCGGTACTCAACAGCACAAGCAGCAAAATGCCAATCCAGCGCGAACGCACGCTCCCATTCCAATAGTCGTTCAAGGCGCCGACCAGAAGCAGTTCGAATGCGAGAAACACGGGCATCAGGTAGCGCGACTCCAAAGTTCTGCGCCCGCCGAACAACAAGTCCGGCGACAGCAAGCCGATCACCCAGATCAGCAACATAGCCCACAATAACTTCTGCTTTGGTGCGCCACACCCCCGGAGCACGATTGCGAGGATCACGGGCACGAGCAGCCATTCTGTCCAGGTTTGTTCCGGCAGATCGACAAACGGACGGGAAAGATGTTTCAACCAGATCCATGCCAGTCGGTCCAGGCTGACGGTCTGCGACATCCAGTGGGTGAAGTGCTGCATTGCCGTGTAACCGTCTACGATCACCAGCAGCCAAGGCAGAAACACCACCAGAGCGGCAGTAACCGCATAGCCCAGATGCTTGGCTGTTACTCGTTGCAGATTGTTCTCACGGAATCCCTGCCAACCCACATAGACCAGGTGTACAACGAGCAGAAGAGCACTCAACAGATGGGTATAGAGCGCAAGCGTCAGCAGCAACGCATACAGCGACCAGTTGGCGGTTGAATCGCGACGCAGTGCACGCAACAGCGCCGCACTGGAGGCTGCGATCAAGACACTCCACAGGGCATACTGGCGAGCCTCCTGGGCGTAAAGCAGGTGCAACGGTGCAACCGCGACCAGGATAAGCGCCAGCCAGGGTGCCGCTCCGCGCCCGTACAATTCCCGCGCAAACCAGGCGACGGCCGGAAACAACAGCAGGCTCAGCAATGCAGAGGTAGCACGAATCCCGAGTATCGTAGACTCGTTCAGCTCAACTGACAGACGCGAGAGGAGGAAGAACAATGGGGGGTGTTCCGGATGCCCAGTCAGTGCTCGCCAGGTATCCGACCAACCCAATGTCGGATCGGGTGTCTGAAAATGCAACACCTGAACCGCGTTCAGATCATGCTCGCCTGCGAAGAGCGAGCGTCTTACCGTCCCATGATCAAAACCCAGTACACGAATGACCGAAAACACCTCGTCGTGCCAGACGACCATCCGCTGGAGGCCGTAAAAACGTGCGGCGCCAGCCGCGGCGACAAGCAGCAATGCGATCACAATCAGCGCTAAAGTGGCGGGCGCAACCCGTCGGACAAACATTCATAACCTCAGGAAAACGACCGCGCCGACATCCACGATTGGCGATCGGCTCAGAAAGGACCATCGAGCATATCGTCGAAGGCGTTACTGGCGCTGAGACGCGGCGCACACTTGAACGGTGCGGCATCACAAGGACCTGCCTGGTATTAATACACAACAAAGTCGTGACACTAAAGCTACTATTAGAAATATGCACCACACTGTTTAAAAGGAACGAATACGGCAATCGACCGGCATAGACGTTGAAGTAATACGGGACAGGCCGTATTCCGAAAACAGGACCCACATTGGATACAGGAGGTTCTCATGCCCGCAGGATCTTTCGATTGTATGACCAATGTCCAACATCACGGGAAATCGGCGGCTGAACTCGCCGACCTGGATGTCGACGCCATCAAAGGCGTCTCCGCCGCTGATCGTCAGCACCTGAGAGAAGCCTTCGGCATCAAAACGGTCGGCGATTTCGCCCGCAACCGCTTTGTCCGCGCAGCCCGCGCAATTCTCGAACAGAGCGTCGAGATCGGTCATGACCCCGGCCCCGACGCGGACTGGTCGGCACTGTTCAAACAGGCCCCGCTGGCCAGCTACCAGGCTCATCCCAGCGCCTTTCGGCTCGACTTCGGCCCCATCTACTACCGGGGCCGTCTCGACGCTACCGCTCGCGTGTTGATCGTCGGCCAGGATCCCGCCGCCAACGAGCTGGTGGGGCACCGGGCCTTCGTCGGCACTTCGGGGCAACGTTTACAGGCCTTCCTTAGACGGCTCGGCATTCACCGGGACTACCTCATGGTCAACACTTTCCTCTATCCCGTATTCGGACAGTTCATGGGTGATCTTCGCGAGTTGAGTCAGGACCCGGAGATCCTCGGCTACCGCAACCGGTTGCTGAGTTACATCGCAGCGCACAATCCGCTGGAGGCAGTCATTGCCGTTGGCGCGGCCGCCCGCGACGCGGTGCAACGCTGGCCGCAAAGCGCCGAACTCCCGGTGGTCAATATCACCCACCCATCGGCCCGCGACCATGGGGCATTGCTCGAAAACTGGAACCAGGGCCTCACTCAGCTGCGCGGAATTGTGCAGCCCGAGGCAGGGGTTGTTCCGGATCCAAGCATCTATGGCAGCGACTTCTCCGACGCGGATCAGGCACCGATCCCGCGCTACGACCTGCCGTTCGGTGTACCCGACTGGCACGGAGTCGGCAGCCATGCCACGCGCAACCATCACGCCGATGGTTCGACAGATAACCAGTCGATCACCTGGAAGGCGCCCTGATCAAGCCCGCTTTCCGGGTATGCCACAGATCCGTCTTCAGTTGGGAGTACTACCGTCATGTCACTTGCCATAGAAGGCACCGTTGTACCGATGAAGAAATCGACGCCGCAAAGCCACTTCAAAGGCCGCGTCTATCTGCGTGACAATGGCACCATTGCGGGTGTCAGGAAGAGTAGCCAGAGTCCACCGGCGGGTTTTGCGGAAACCAAAGTGGTGGATGTGGGGGACGCCTTCATCTACCCGGGGCTGATCGACATGCATTCGCACATCGGCTACAACGCCCTGCCCCTGTGGCACCGGGCCGGCGAATCCCGGCCCTATCTCCACCACGATATCTGGCCGGGCCGCAGCGGCTACAAGGAGCATATCGGATGGCCCGCCTGGCTGCTCGCCAGGGGCGCACCGGAAGCACTCATGATCTATGTTCAGGTGCAGGCCCTGGCCGGGGGTACAACGGCGATCCAGGGCTGGCCCATCGTCAATCGCAATCCCATGAACCGGCTGGTGCGCAACATCGACGATCAGGCGTTTCCCGATGAGCATGGCGGCAGCGATTACATGCTCACCTCGGCGCTGACCCTCGACAGCCAGTCGCTCATGAACAAGGCGGAAAGCCTGGCGGAACACAAGGGGTTTATCTACCACTGCGCAGAGGGCCAGAAAGGCAGCCGCGTGGTGCGTGAATTCGATGACCTGGCAACCGCCAACTGCCTGCGTGAACGCCTCATCGCCATCCACTGCTGCGCGGTGGACGGAAATGCGTTCCGCAAGTGGAAGCAGCGGGCCGAACTGATGAACGACACCAGCCCCGGGGCCGTTGTATGGTCCCCGTTCTCCAACCTGTGGCTCTATGGCCGAGGACAGACCACGGACGTTCCCGCAGCCCGGGAAAACGGGATCAAGGTCTGCCTAGGAACGGATTGGGGCCCCTCGGGTACCAAGAATCTACTCGGTGAACTGAAGGCGGCCCGGCTGTGCGCGGAGGATCTCGGCTGGGATCTGAGCGACTTCGACCTGGTAGAGATGGTGACCGGATCACCGGGAGACATGCTGCAGCGATGCTGGAACAAATCGGTCGGCCGGCTCGAGACCGGCAGTCTCGGCGACCTGACGGTAGTGGAACGCAAACTCGACGATCCCTGGGCCAATCTGATCGCCGCCCACGAAGAGCAGATTCTGCTGGTGCTGATCAATGCCCAGGCCCGTTACGGAACCCGGACACTAATGCGTGCCTGTGGACGCAGACACACCACTTCAGTGCGCATCGGCAGGGCCCACCGACATGTCGAGCTTTTCAAACCGACTGAACAGGACACCCCGCCCGAAGCATGGAAACACTGGACCTGGAATCACGCTCTCGAAGCCCTCGATCAGATTCGTGACAACCCGACCCTGGAATTCGTCAACGGACTCGCCGCCAGTGCCGGGACGGATGGCGAAGATGCCCAGACCCAAGGGCTGATCATCGAACTCGACATGCCCGGCGCCCTGGGCATGGTCGCGGGACCGCCACCTGCTGACGTCAGGGTCGAGATCGAACCCATGCCTTCGCTGCGTCACGACCGCAACTGGCGCCATGACGTCAGACATGGGGGATTCCACGAGGGCGTATTCAAGCAGTTCGACAGGTTCTACTGATGCAGGCAGAGCAACGCGCACAGCTTGCCGTCGCGGCGGAATTACGATCCACGCCCAGCGAACAGCGAGCAACCCGACCGCTCACCCCGGTGGAAAAACAGACCGTGGTCGCCACCTTCTGCGTGTTGCTCGAGGGACTCTATGCACACCTGCCACAGAAACGGGCTACCTACGGGCAGGACCCGGTACAGCGCCTGCGCGCACTCCAGCAACGTCTTGACGGCATGGCGGACACAGAATTCCACCGCACCATGGCTGAAATCATCACCGGGTTACGGGACGCCCATACCCGTTACCTGGGACCCAGCGCCATCCAGGGACGAATCGCGGCCCTGCCCTTTCTGATCGAACGCTATGTAGCGGACGGGGTCGACCGTTACATCGTCTCCAAGATCTTCGCGGGCGAACCCTCGCAGATCGCGTATTTCGCCTCCCGGGGATTTGCTCCTGGCGTGGAACTGACCCATTGGAATGGCGTCGGCATCCACCGCACCATTGAACGGTACGCTGAACGCGAGACCGGTGGCCGCCCTGATGCTCGACGGGCACGCGCCCTGGAATCCCTCACCCTGCGCCCACTGCGCTATGCCCTGCCACC
>JARRNW010000232.1:0-7646 GCA_037384565.1 Candidatus Thiodiazotropha sp. | reverse complement strand
GACCTTCTATAAGGAAGATGTGAAGCTGTTGTTCAAGTGGTTAAATCGAAGAAGTCAAAGACGTAGCCAAAGCTGAACCGGCTGTTGGAACGTTTTGCGTTTCCACGACCCACGCAGCAGATCAGGCAGGTAGAGAATCGAGGGGCTTGCGTGAAAGGATCGCCTTGCTACGCCAGTGAGTATGTTTTAGGAGCCCGGTGCGGGAAAATCGCACGCCGGGATCTGCGCAGGGGCGCCGGGTAACCGGTGTCCTTACTGCGACGGATTTCAACAGCGTAACCATGAATACTAAAACGTCCGAAAGCTTAATCCATGAAGCGTACATAGAAAACGACGAGGAAGTTTATTGGTCCTTAATTGCAGAACTGCACAAACGAGGGACAGTAAACGAGTTTAATTTATCGGTTAAATTGTGTAAAAGTGATGATCCGATAGATAGAGAGATTGGTGCCGATATTCTAGGACAACTCGGATGGCAGCAAAAGGCATTTCAAGAAGAATCAATATCGATCCTGATTGACCTGCTCAGTGACCCTATAGATGATGTTATAACATCTGCCGCATATGCGCTTGGGCATAGAAACTCATTTGAGGCCATAAAGCCATTACTCGGACATAAAAACCATCCAAACTCAAGAGTGCGTCATAGTGTAGTATTTGGCCTGCTAGGCTTGGAAGATACTGAAGCCATAAGCTGCCTGATAGAGTTATCGGAAGATAAAGACGATGAAGTTAGAAATTGGGCTACGTTTGGTTTGGGCAGCCAGATTGATGTAAATACCGGTGATATTAGAGATGCTTTAGAAAAGAGATTAACTGATTCTGTAAGTGAAATACGTGGAGAAGCATTCGTTGGACTAGCTACACGAGGGTGTAACTCAATTATTGATGTATTGATCAAGGAATTGAATGGGGACGATATAGGAGTCCTTATGCTTGAGGCAGCAGAAATTCTCGCATCTCCTAGCCTATATTCGCCACTAAAAACCATACAAAATGCTCTAAAAGATGATGATAGTGATTACTTTATTAGCCGGTTGTCTGAAGCACTAGATAGTTGTAGTAAAAGTTGCAAAAATAAACCATAAAGAGAGAGACTATGAACGAGTATAAAGGCGTGTAAGGAATGTGTTAAAACCCACCGACACAATCCATTACCGATGCTGATGCCAACGATGATCCGGAAAGTACAGGGACATTACAACTACTTCCGGGTGGTGGCATCTGCAGAAGCTTGCGGACCTTCTATAAGGAAGTTACGAAGCTTTTGTGCAAGTGGTTGAATCGACGCAGTCAAAGACGTACTCTGGCCAAGGCTGAAGCGGCTGTTGGAACGCTTCGCGTTTATACGACCCACGCAGCAGACAAGATAGGTAGAGAATCGGGGGCTTGCGTGAAAGGATCGCCTTGCTACGCGAGTGAGTATGTTTGAGGAGCCCGGTGCGGGAAAATCCCACGCCGGGATCTGTGCAGGGGGCACTGGGTAACCGGTGTCCCTACTGTGACGCCGTACATGGAGGAGTCAGTGCAGAGAGAAAGATTAGCAATGGTAGGCAGTGGAATTCTTTTTGGGATGGCGATAGTTACTTTGCCCAATCAGTTTCTATTCTCAAAGACTGTTCCGAATTCATTTTGGATTGAGTATTTCCCTCTACCTTTTGGTGCAGGTTGGTTTATTACGTTCATTGCTTTGGTTCCAGTCGTCTGGATTAACAGGTGGTACATTGTCACCCCCTAACTTGGTATATCAGTATCTTTGGGTCGGTCTTATTGGTATTCCGCCTTTGATTCTCCACATTATTTTGCGGTGGTGTGCATGTTTTTACGCGGAAAAATGGCTAACAAAGCGTTGTCAGTGACGAACCTACGCTTCGCTACGGATTGCCCCAGAGCGCGGCGCACCTGATCGGGAGAAGGTCCCGGCATGGAAAGGGTTAACCACCCACCATTACCGAGTGTTGCGCCCCTGGCGGAACGGTGTTTTGGTCAAGGAGACTGGAACATACGTGAACAAGGGGGGGTGAAGCGTACACAGGGTATGTTATAGGCCGTTTGGGTACGTAGGTCCTTAGAGATGGAATCGCTTCGAAATAAACAGTCCCGGTTGGCCAGTGTGGTAACGCACGTGAGGCCCACACGAAGCAGGCGTTCTGGTAAGCCTGTGGAGAACAGGGAGGAGTTCTCAAGCTGCGCCATGAACGCGGGAGATCCCATGGGCTCCAAAGGACGTGTAAGGTAAGTTGAACCGAAATAAGGTTTACCGATTACCCTGATCCGGAAAGTACCGGGACATTACAGCTACTTCCGGGTGGTGGGCAACAGCAGAGGCTGTTGGAACGCTTTGCGTTTCCACGGCCCACGCAGCAGACCAGGCAGGTAGAGAATCGGGGGCTTGCGTGAAAGGATCGCCTTGCTACGTGAGCGAGTATGTTTGAGGAGTCCGCCCGGTGCGGGAAAATCGTATGCCGGGATATGTGCAGGGGGCGCTGGGTGACCGGTGTCTCTATCGCGAGAGGCCTCACCAGATCGTATCTATTAGCGAACTCTGGCGTAAATTTGAATCGGCAGTGACGAGTTGCGCGTTGCAGATGATAGATGTTGCTGCAATGATTCTATCAGCCGGATCGTTGTTAATCTCGGGACCAAAATTTGTTGAGAGCTCTGTAATTTCAGGAGAGATAGAAACTACGGAGATGTTGCGCGACTCTAGAAATAGGTTAACGAAATTTGCTGAATTGCAGCTAAGGGCAGAACAATGCAATGTACCGGACCCAAAGCTTCGCGTTATTTGCGCATGTTGCTGCGCGCTATTGTATGCGCAAAAACGCTTTACTTTCGGACGCTTATTTCAGAAATTGAAAAATATATAATTAACGGCATTCGTGATCGTGAAATGCTATGGACCCAAAAACTCGATCCCTTTGTAGTATAGGGATACTTACGGCGCTTGGTAGATTTGGGGCGTTGCGCATTGTATTTGATATCGCGCTGAGTAATGGTGCCACGATAGATGAAATAACAGAGGCGCTGCTGCAAGTGGGTATCTACGCTGGTTACCCCGCTGCTCTGGATGCGTTGCCGATATTAAACGATGCCCTTGAAGAGGCAGGTCTCTCGCGGGAAGTCGGACTGAGTAATGAACGCTAATACTAGTCATGATATGTCGATGCTTGCATTATTTGAGGCAACTACCGCTCGTCCAATGACCCCGCAGACAAAGGGTATTGCCTTCAATGCTGATATAGAAAATTTAATGAATTTCGGTACTTCACCCCTAACGGAATTGACAGTCCATTAGGGCGTCCACTTCAGGTTAATGATATTGTCGACTTTGATCTCTGCTGGGCCTATAGCTCTTTCAGAGCGTTAATAATACACATTGATTTTGGCTGCCTCTCAGATAATTGGGTTACCCCTGCAGTAGTTGGGGCGAGATAGGAGATAACAATGAAATGGAAAAATAAACTTTTTAGATATGCGTTGTCAGTGTTTGTTGTGTTGCTCTTTCTGAATCCAGAGACAGTACAATTTGCGATTTTCCTAGATGCTGTGGGTCTGGATATATTTTTAATGCTGCTTGAGGTGCAAATTTTAGCAATACTAGGGACAGTTCTCTTCAATTACATTGACCCGATAAGATCGTATTTCTTTGTCATTTATAGGTGTATTACACAGAGGTCAGGGTCAAGATTTCAAGAACAACCTCAGGTGCTGTTACTGTTTGTACCATGCCAAGCAACTGTTATGCACATGCTGGTATTCTCTGCTGTTATAGCTTTTGTAATTAACATGTGACAATAGGAACTGGATCGTAGCCTGCTTGAGCAAGGAGATCCTATGGCTAGAATATTTCAATCGTAGTTGTCGTCATTACCCTTTTATCATGCGTTGGTTGTGATCAGGGTATTAAAGCAATTGTGAAACATAATTTATCTAAAAACTAAGTCATTTCGGTCTTTCATGATGCATTTCGGTGGCAGTACGCAGAAAACAAGGGATCGTTTTGGAGTATCGGTTCACTGTGGAGTTCGATGCGGGACTTGGTTTAGAATCCCCTCCTGTGGTTGTTGTATGGGCCAATAGAAAAAACTGATGATACGGCCTATCGAGTTACCGAGTAGGCCTGACATCTCGCAAAAACACAGAGAAGGAACAGGTCAATGGGAAGAGTAGCAATCGTAACCGGGGGTACCCGAGGCATCGGTGAGGCGGTCAGTGTGGCACTGAAAGCGGCGGGTTACACGGTCGCCGCTAACTATGCCGGTAATGATGAGAAGGCCCGAGCATTTACGGAACGCACAGGTATACCCGCGTATAAATTCGATGTGAGCGATTTCAAGGCTGTGGAGGAGGGGGTCGCCAGGATCGAGGCGGATCTCGGACCGGTAGAGATCCTGATCAACAATGCGGGCATCACCCGGGACACCACGATGCCGAAAATGACCTTTGAACAGTGGGATCAGGTGATCCAGACCAATCTTACCTCCTGTTTCAATACCTCACATGCCGTGTTTCCGGGCATGCGTGAGCGGGGTTTCGGGCGAATCGTCAATATCGGTTCGGTGAACGGTCAGGCCGGTCAGTACGGACAGGTCAATTATGCCGCGGCTAAATCCGGAATCCATGGTTTTACCAAGGCTTTGGCCAAGGAGGGGGCCAGCAAGGGAATTACGGTGAACGCAGTGGCTCCGGGTTATGTGGCTACCGATATGGTACGGGCGGTTCCCGAGGCTGTGTTGGAGAAGATTATCAAGACCATTCCGGTGGGCCGTCTGGGTGAACCTGAGGATATTTCCCGGTCCGTATTGTTCCTGATTGCTGATGAGGCCTCATTCATTACCGGTTCCACACTCTCGGTGAATGGCGGGCAGCACATGTATTAATATAGCGTGTCAGGGATCACTTGGGGATTGGTGGGCGCAACAGGGATCGAACCTGTGACCTCTGCAATGTGACTGCAGCGCTCTCCCAGCTGAGCTATGCGCCCGGGATGAACGGAGCATTCTAATGAGCTCTAACATTCAGGTCAATCGACTTTGATACTGGCTCTCAGCAAACAAGTAGAAACTACCGTCATTCGGAGGAGCCCCGGGATCTATTAAGGTCTAACTGCCATTCCGCTTTACCGTCCTGCAACAATTTGATTCAAAATCCTGGTCTGACGGCTTTCGAAACAGAATGGGTCTGATAGAATTCCATCTTTTCCAACCGGATGACCCGATTCGTATTATGACTGTCCGCACCCGATTCGCACCCAGCCCGACCGGCTATCTTCACGTGGGCGGCGCCCGCACCGCGCTGTTCTCCTGGCTCTATGCTCGCAAACATGGCGGCAAGTTCGTCCTGCGTATCGAGGATACGGATCTTGAACGCTCCACGGCGGAATCGGTGAACGCCATCCTCGAGGGGATGACTTGGCTGGGCCTGGAGTATGACGAGGGGCCCTTCTACCAGACCCAGCGCTTTGACCGTTACAACGAGGTCATCGAGGATCTGCTCAATCGGGGGCTGGCCTATCGATGCAACTGCTCTCGTGAGCGTCTCGATCAGCTCCGAGAGGACGCCATGAAGCGCAAGGAGAAGCCCCGTTACGACGGTCACTGTCGACATCACGAAGTGAGCGCCGACGAACCCCATGTGATCCGTTTTCGCAATCCGGACAGTGGCTCGGTGGTGGTGGACGACCTGATCCGTGGGCGAGTGGTGTTCGGTAACGAGGAACTCGACGACCTGATCATCCGCCGTACCGACGGTTCGCCCACCTACAACCTGACCGTGGTAGTGGATGATATGGATATGGCCATCACCCATGTAATTCGGGGCGATGACCATCTCAACAACACCCCGAGACAGATCAATATCCTGCGGGCTCTGAATGCACAGCCGCCGAAGTACGGTCATGTGCCGATGATCCTCGGCGATGATGGCGCACGGCTGTCGAAGCGTCATGGCGCGGTGAGTGTCATGCAGTATCGCGAGGATGGCTATCTGCCCGAGGCCCTGCTCAACTACCTGGTGCGCCTGGGCTGGTCCCACGGGGACCAGGAGATCTTCAGCATCGACGAGATGATCGCCCTGTTCGATATCGATGCGGTCAATAAGGCGGCCTCCAGCTTCAACACCGAAAAGCTGCTGTGGCTGAATCAGCACTACATCAAGCAAAACGATCCCAAACGCATCGCCCATCTGCTCAGCCACCACCTGGGTAATCTGGGCATAGATCCCGCCGAGGGACCGGACCTGGAGCTGGTCGTGGTGGCCCACCAGGAGCGTGCCAAGAGTCTGGTGGAGATGGCTGAGATGTGCACTTACTGTTACCGTGATTACGAGGCCTTCGACGCGGACGCGGCGAAAAAGCATCTTCGCGGGGTGGCCCGGGAACCCCTGGAAAAGGTCCGCGAGGCCTTGGCCGCCCTGGAGGACTGGCGTGAGGAGACCCTGCACCAGACGGTGGAGCAGGTTGCCGAGGCCCTGGAATTAAAGATGGGGAAGGTCGCGCAACCCCTGCGGGTGGCGGTGGTCGGGCGCGCTGCATCGCCGGGTATCGACACTACCCTCAATCTGGTGGGCAAGCCGGCCTGTCTGCGTCGCATTGACAAGGCCCTGGAATTTATCACGCAGCGTGAGGCTGCGGTCTGAGCATTGAATCAACCCTACAAAGAAGCCAACGCCATGAGCGAAACGGAACACAGTAAATCGAATTTCATCCGCCAGATCATCGATCAGGACCTTGCGGCGGGTAAGAACGGCGGTCGGGTCCACACCCGGTTTCCCCCGGAGCCGAACGGTTACCTGCATATCGGTCACGCCAAATCGATCGTTCTCAACTTCGGCATCGCCGAGGACTACCAGGGGCTGTGTAATCTGCGCTTTGATGACACTAATCCCCACAAGGAGAACCTGGAGTTCGTGGAGAGCATCAAGTCAGATGTACGCTGGCTGGGATACGATTGGGACGATCGGCTGTTCTACGCCTCCGATTACTTTCAGCAGCTGTATGATTTCGCGGTGGAGCTGATCAACGCGGGCAAGGCCTATGTGTGTGATCTGGACGCGGAAAAGATGCGTGAGTATCGGGGGACACTCAAGGAGCCGGGTCGTGAGAGTCCCTATCGCAACCGTTCCGTGGCCGAGAACCTGGATCTGTTCGAGCGTATGAAGGCAGGGGAGTTTGCCGATGGGGAGCGGGTGCTGCGGGCGAAGATCGACATGGCCTCGCCGAATATGAATCTGCGTGATCCGACCCTGTACCGGATTCGCCACGGGGTGATTCACCACCAGACCGGAGAGGCCTGGTGCATCTACCCTATGTACGACTATACCCACCCAGTTTCGGACGCCCTTGAGGGGGTCACCCACTCCATCTGCACCCTGGAGTTCGAGGATCACCGCCCACTCTACGACTGGACCTTGGATAATATCAGCGTGCCCTGTCATCCCCAGCAGATCGAGTTCGCACGACTCAATCTGGAATACACTGTGGTCAGCAAGCGTAAGCTGACCCTGTTGGTGGACGAGGGGTTTGTCGAAGGCTGGGACGATCCCCGCATGCCGACCCTGGCGGGCATGCGCCGGCGCGGCTATCCCGCCTCGGCGATCCGTGAATTCTGTCACCGCATCGGGGTCACCAAGTCCGACGGTCTGGT
>JARRNW010000231.1:0-6644 GCA_037384565.1 Candidatus Thiodiazotropha sp. | reverse complement strand
TCCGGCGAATGCCGGAATCCAGGGGAATGTGGCACCTACCCTCAACAAGCTCTGCTGTCATGGTTTCAGTACCTCAGAGGCATTATCGATACCAAATTCCATGATTTCAGCTTGGGTGGAATGACGGAGTAGGTGAATAACGGAGTTTTTTTATTTTGCTCTAATATGAACTCCGAAACTTGAGTTACAATACCCACCGAAGGGTGAGGGGGGGCCATAACCCGTGAGCGCAACGAACTCATCCACTCAAAACTTTTCAAACCATTGCTCAATGCTCACACCCACCACCCTATGGCGGAGCATAGTAGGTAATCAGGTAGAATTATCCTGGATCCGTGAACCACGGATTATATAGATAGGGGCTACAAGCAAGCCCTAGCTCTGCATTGCGACTCTTGACAAGGGAGCGTCCATTCCCTGCCCAGGGCGCCTTGCATTGGACGGATGATCGGCGCACTGATTTCGTAAAGCACTAAGTGAATTTTTCGTATATGACACGCAACAGATAATAATTCGGAAAATCTCTCGGTCCAACTCTTTCCTACTGCTTACTTACTATCCAACGCCTTCCCAAGACGCATTTCTATCGACCCATCGGAGACTCAACCAATACCAAGCCGTAATTGGAATCATCATCACGAACCAGCTCCAGTCGTCAACAAGGAAAACCAACTTTACCCATTCATAATCTGACAGCCAAACAGAAAACAGACCAGGGTATGCAGTATATAGTGAAGACCACACAACTCCATACCAACCACAATGCAGCCTTCCTTGTTTTGATACTTGAGAATGCTAAAAACACCCAAAGAGGTGTATTTTCTTGTCGATCCATAACTTTCTCCTATTTACCAGCCCTACACATTCATAATATATTTTATCTCATATATCCATACTTCAATCCTATCACCTTGACTTGGAGGCGAGAAGATTATAATAAATAAACCTAATTTTTAGTATTTTTATTAATTTTATAAGCAAAACCCTCGGTGATATGTAGTCCTTCTCCGGCATTCACAATGGTTATTTGTTTGCATACTGAATCAGTACATTTTCAAACCAATACTGCTTCCAGCGACTGATGCGTTCTTCATCACTTAATTGTGAAAGCTTCATTGCTTGGGCTTCACCAAAGTTAGAATACACAGTGGTAGATCGCACGTTTATAGACCCAAAAATACGTCCATCTTCTTCATAGCACACACCAATCATAACCCCACAGTTCTTACAAATCAGAAAATCTGCAATACGGCTCCCCTGCCTATACTTACTCACATCACAGATATTATTAATTCTGAGCCTGTAACAGTTGCTTTTTGTCATGAGTTTATTTTTGAATAAATCAGCTCATCACATATTTTATCGTGCTTATAAAGTGACTTTGCAAGACTCGCCAAGCCGGTACCCCACCAATGCTTGCTTTTCTCTTTCTCCAACACCAGGACTAGCTCCGACGCTTCCAACCAACTGACCATTTAACAAAATGGCTCGTTGAATCCCTTCTTTACTCCCAGTTCCAATCCACCATTGAGCATCATCCGCTGTATAGGGAAATGGAAAGTCACTAGTTAGGTATCTTGACACATTTTTATTGTTTGCAAGCTCAAAACCAGAGCATCTGCATCACATTCAATGAATTCTCGAAGCTCTATCATTTCGATCACTCACCTTGGTCATCGTTAAGAAAAACAGGGCAATGCGGTATTAATATTTCTGTTGAGCGTTTTTCAAGTGATTAGCTCTGACACAACGAAACAAAGTCATCAAACCCTTTACTATCACCTACGTCTCCAGTCACATGAGCTATAGGCTTTACATAAATGCGCCAATCAAGGAGCATTGCCACTTCAATCAGAAAGCTTTCTGTCATTACTTGATCAATATTCGCATGATAATATATCTCAATCACTAACCAGGCACCTAAATATGCCATGTTCAGCCGAAGCGTGCCTCGCGAAGAACAACGAGCCTCTTAGATGCGGCCGAGAGCAGAAGTTTAGAATACAACCGATGAAAGCCCCCAAACATGTGGAACAATAGACCGAACTTGCCATCCGGCCGTACAGGCACTACCGCAGAGCCAAACAGCAAGGTGGTAGACGGTGTTGTACCTGCCTGCGGTCTGACGCATAGCCAAGATCTGGTTTGGCCGGCATCGAGAAGGATTTCGTAGCCCAAGCGATTCTCGACCTGCCAAATGGAAAATTGTTTTGTTCGTGACAGGGACAGTTGCACAGCCTGCTCATCTGTAGAAGGAACATTTAACGTTTTGGCCAGGAGCCAACGCTCCAACTTAAACAGGCGGGTCGTGTAAAAGGCCTCAATGAACTCAGACAACGTGATCGGAGCAGAAACCGACATGGCGTAGCAATCTGTGAATGCGCCTTTCCGCGCGTAGGCACCAAGTAGTGAATTGTCGGGGACTGGCATTAGCGAAGGCATATTTGGCGAGTCTCCTGCGTTAAAGCGAACATATCCGACGCAACTAAGGAGCGTCCAGTGCCGTAGGCGCGTAGTTGATGTTTTTGTTAAACACGAGTTGCCAATCCTATAACTATCATCTTGTGTTCTACAGGGACCACAAGATAACGAAAATTGCCATGGCAAGCAGAGTTTGCCGTAATGATCAACGCTTTATTTTCTCGAATGGGGTCAATTTCAGGATCCGTACCCCGATAAGTCATTTGAATGTACTCAATGATATCCCATACAAAGAGTTTGATTAAATCCTCATCTTGGAACCGAAGGGAGGACTGTAATTCTGTTTCAAAGAGAGCGTCAATTTCTCTGTATCCAGCCGCACTGGAACCAATGTATTTTACATCCAAAGTAACTAAGTACGTTTTAAAACAATCTCCAAAATTACCATCTACTTCTATTACCTCAGCCCAGTAATCGCATCTATTACCGCTTAATCTTCTGAGAGAATGCAAATATCCATCCAAATTGATAACAGGTTGCTCGTTCATTTTTGTGCTTAACTGATGATTATACAACTGACACATCCGTGGCGATATGCCGCTGGCACTAGTAGTTGCGCTACCCCGCCATTTGTTCCACCACACTAGAATATACAACTAATTGTAATAACTGACATTTTAGTATGAAATTCAATGAGTACCCCCGATACTTGGAGCGGAGGAAAATTAAGAAAAATTCTGATTTCCTACTGCAGTATAGATCACACACCAGCCTATTCAGCGCGGTATGATATAGCTTGTACTCTTTTCATGCTGGCCCTGTTGCTGATCAATAGGTTCAGATATTAACCGAAACGGAATCACTCCTACCCGATAATGCCTCATGCGTACCTTGTGCTTCATTATCTTCAGTCTGTTCTCCCTGAACCTGAACGCCGGAAACCTGGACCGCCTGATCGAGTCCGGCCAACAACACCCGGGTAAAAGCGCCGTAGCCGTGTTGGAAAAGGGGGAACACGCTCTGCTGACCCGGGCCTGGCTGACAGACGCCGCGGAACGATCTATAGATGCCCAATACTTCATCTGGAGCAATGACAATATTGGCATCCTGGCTTGTGAACGGCTGCGTAGCGCCGCTGAACGCGGGGTTCGGGTGCGAGTCATCGTCGATGATCTTCTGGTCGACGCAGAGCCGGTCACCCTGCTCTCCCTCGACGCCCACCCCAATGTGGAGATCCGCATCTACAACCCACTGCACACAGTGGGCCGGGGTTTCCTTTCCCAACTCTGGTATCTGATCACCGACTTCCGTGATTCCAATCAACGCATGCATGACAAACTCGTGCTCTATGACGGGCGCATCGCCATTACCGGTGGTCGCAATATGGCTGACGAGTATTACGACTACGATCACGAATACAACTTCCGAGACCGGGACGCCCTGGTGGCCGGAGCGGTCATCCCGGAGATCCAGGCCAGTTTCGAGGCCTTCTGGAACAGCCCCCTGTCGGTGCCCCTCGCGACCCTGCTGGCGGAAGAGGAGGAGGAACTCACGGATAACCAGATCCGGGAGTATGTCGCCTGGCTGCATGCCTATGCACGAAATCCGGAGAATTTCGCGCTCGAGGTGCGTGATGCCATCACAGACATGTCCGACCGGATTGATGAGATTTTCGCGGGCATGCGCTGGACGGATGCCGCTTACCTTCACGACATGCCCGGTAAGAACAGCGAGCCCCGCAGTCTGGACGGAGGTGGCCTGACCACTGACTCACTGATCAAATTACTCAGCGAAGCCCGCCATCGAATCTTGATCGAGAGCCCCTACCTGGTGATGCCGGAACCAGGTTTCGATTTTTTTGCCGAGCTGCTGGCGCAGGGCGTGAAGATCGCGATCGTCACCAACTCCCTGGCTTCCACCGATAACCTTCAGGCCTACTCCGGCTACCTGAAGCAGAAGCAGCGCCTGCTCGAAATGGGGCTGGAGATTCACGAATTCAAACCCAGGCCCGGGGTGGCTCAGGAATTGATCGACCGTTATGAACAGGACGACCGGGATCCCCCGATCTTCGCCCTGCACGCCAAGTCTCTGGTGATTGACGATGAGATCACCTACATTGGCACCTTCAACCTCGATCCCCGTTCCGCGAATCTCAACACCGAGGTGGGGGTTGTGATCCGGGATCCGGTTATCGCGGGACAGGTGGGCGCCGCGATCCTTGAGGATATGGCGCCGGAGAACAGTTGGGATGCCTCGTCCGAGGCCGATCAGGATGTCGGACTGTTCAAGCGCATCAAGGCCAATCTCTGGGGTCTGCTGCCCCTCGATCCCGTGCTCTGATCATCGCGTCACAACTCCAATCGCCTTAGGAACTCCGCCATGATCGTTTCATACAACTCGGGTCCGAGTTTCGCGTCCTCAATGCCCGCATCGATGTTTGGATTATCGTTCACCTCGATGACCACAACACGCTGGCCAATCTGCTTGAGATCGACACCATAAAGACCGTCACCGATCAGGTTCGCCGCCTTAAGCGCGGTCTTCACCACGGCATCGGGAGCCGCTGCCACATCCAGGGTTTCAAAACCTCCCTCTCGTGATTTGCCCTTGGCGGCGTGGTTTACGATCTGCCAGTGCTTCGCCGACATATAGTATTTGCAGACATAGATCACCCGCCGGTTGAGTACCCCCACCCGCCAGTCGAACTCCGTCGGGGTAAACTCCTGAGCCAGTAGCAGCTCGGAACGGCGGAAGAGTTTCTTCGCTGTCTGTCGCAGCTCCGTGCGATCCTCCACCTTGTAGACCCCAAGAGAAAATGCCCCGTCTGGGATTTTCAAAACGATGGGATAGGGCAGTTCCTGCTCCAGCTCGAGCAGTGAATTGGGCCGAATGACCACACTCTTGGGAGTCGCTACCCGATGGGTGCGCAGCAGTTCCGCCAGGAAGATCTTGTTGGTGCAGCGCAGGATCGATTCAGGATCGTCGATGACCACCATGCCCTCCCGGGCTGCCTTGCGAGCAAAGCGGTAGGTGTGATGATCAATGCGCGTGGTCTCGCGGATAAACAGAGCATCAAATTCAGCTAGCCTGCCGTAGTCCTGTTTCTGGATGAGTTCTGTTTCTATACTGAATTTGCGCGCTGCCTTGACCAGGGCGTTGATTGCCTTGCGATTCGAAGGCGACATTTTTTCCTTGGGATCGTAGAGGATTGCAAGATCGTAGCGAGCTGCCGAGGGCCCCTTGGGCCTGCGCCAGCGCTTGCCCAGATACTGTTCCAATGCTTTGCCAAAATCTGTGCGTTCGTACTCCGTTAACTCCGATAGGTGGCGGGGGCGAATTGTATCGATGCGCCAATCCCCCTTTTTGATTTGAAACTCGATCAATAGCAAAGGCGCGGGAAAGATTTCGAATACATCCCGGGCCACCAGTTGCAGATTCGCTAGCTCCGATTGCCCGAAATAGACATTAATCTTAAACGGCTGGGTATCGACTCCCGACTTGCGGCGGCTAAGAATACGATGTACCCGTTTATTCAAATTCTCAGTATCGAGGCTATAAATCGCCTTGTGGCTAAGATCCTGTATGGTGCGCACATTGGGGATCACCCGGTGCCCACGGGCTTCTGAAAGCAATGAGGTGTAGTACCCCACACCCAGATAGCGCTGGCTCTTGCACAGATTGACTACCCGCAGATTACTGCGTTTGCTCCAATCCGGGTTTGTGAGGTAGGACTTCGCGGTGACGATCGTTAGAGATGTCGGTGCATCCGGCCAGTCATTTTCCTTGTCGGTTATAAGAAGGTATTCACTCATTATTCCTTACCCAGCACCAGTGCCGCCTTGAGGCCCGCCTTGCCATAGCGGGACATTTTCACAAATTGGTCTTTTTGAATCGGCATGTTAATCGAATCAGAAGGGGTTTCACCAATGGGCTCGTCGACGAAGGGGTCATGCATATAGACAAAATGGTCATCGTACCCAGTCATGATGACCCAATGGGGTTCTCGCTCTCCGTAGATCATCCAGGAGCTGATCAGCACCAGCACCATGTTGCCATGGGAGACGAACCTCTCGATATCCTCCAGCGATAACGAACCATCGTGAAGCGGTACCCCTTGCTCTAGTGTGGTGCTTCATACAAATTGACGATGATAGCGTGACGCTAAGCGGTTAGCCGCTAGGCGCGTGCCGCCGGGAATGGCTTCTCCCTTTCCAAGGCGCGCA
>JARRNW010000230.1:0-10977 GCA_037384565.1 Candidatus Thiodiazotropha sp. | reverse complement strand
GTAGATATGACTGCATACTATTATCTGATGGCCAGCATGGTGGAACCTTAGTTACGGCACACAGCAAAGCCGCCTATGCGTGCACTTGAACTTGCAGTAGAGCATTTTAACCAGACCAAGCAACATCTGTTGTGTATTTATTTAAGTCTTTTCCAGGATGCTCAAAGTTAAATATCTTTATGCCCTTTCTACAAGCTTCATCTGGGCTCGATGCTTCAATTTCATACTCTACAAAGAAACCGTAGTAGGATGATGATTCTTCACGTTCTTTTTCATCATCACTTCTTGCGGAGAAAACATATTTTGGCATGAGAAATACTCCCTTTAGTGTTTTGAATGCTAACATTGTTATTCAAAGGTACATTGCCTCAAAATCCGAACATCTACCCACTTCAAATTGCAACCTTCCCGATATCCCGATATTTCCGCAGGAAATCAGGCAAATCGCACCAGAAAAAACGGGCAAGTTGCCTTACATCTACAGAAACAAACGGGATTCGATAGTAAAGACTATCTCCCTACTCAATACATCTTTTAGACCATATCTCAGCACGCTACCAGCTTTTAACCCAATTTCAGCGCAGCAATCGATCGAAACCGTGAAATTCGGGCAACCGGGTCTCTCGCCCTCCATCAAACTAGCCCTTCAGCGCAAGGCACCCACGACAGCTTGTCCCAAAGCCAATCCCCCATCATTTGCCGGCAGCAGGGATGGGGCCATCACCTTCAGTCCTTGCTCCTGGATTCGTTCGAGGGTTGCTTACTGATAAACCGGATGATGTCGAGATTCGCGTGGCGTTTATTTATTGGCTTCAACTGATGGATCACGAAAGATGACGGTAGATATTTTTTATCGATAGGAACAGCGTCATCGGCTCTATCGGGGATTCCTGGAATCCGTACTTTAAATAAAACCGCTTCGCATCCTCAGAGATTGCATGTACAAGCAATCCTCTTACCCCAACGTTGTTCGCGACCGATAGCGTTCTCAACATTGCATCTTTAAGCAAGGCCGCTCCGAGACGCTTGCCTTGATATCTTGAGTCGACGGCCAGGCGCCCCAGAATAATGACCGGGATCGGGTCCGGCATGCCGCGGGAAAAATTACCGCTGGTTGCAACCCTTTCGATACTGCCCGTTGCCAGGGCATAGTAGCCGATGACCGCCGCGCCATCTTCGCATACGACAAAAGTTCGGCTGGCGCCTGAATCCTGGTTCTTCATGGCTCGGCGGATAAGCCAGTCGTCCAGTGTGCTGTTTCCGCTATTGAAATCACTCAATTCATGGGTGGGCGCCAACCGTGCGGGTGCGGTTATTTTTCCCAAGGAAATTCCTCGTTAAGCAGCGCTTTCAGCTTTGCGTTTTCGGGAATCGGGGCCTCCAACGCAGCCTCGAACGCCTTGAAATCCCTGTCGCTGAGTTGGAACAAGCGTTGATCAAGCAGTACGTTTTCGGCTTCCCGGCAAGCGACATCCAAAATAAAGGCGCTTCTGTCTTTGTGCAGAAGCGCCGCGGCTTTTGTTAATAAGGCGTGTTGACTGGGCTCTACACGCATGTTGATCGGCGCTGTTTTCGACATGTTGCTCGCTCTCTGTATAGCTGATAACTATACAGGTTAGTGTAGCTATCAGATATACGCAAGCTGAAGTTAGTACCTATCCGGCAACCTATTGATTTTTCTGGATTCCGACAATCCTCAGCGCAAAGCCCCCACCACCACCTGCCCCAAGGCCAATCCCCCATCATTCGCGGGCACGATGGAGGGCGCTATGACTATAAGTCCTGACTCCCGCAGCCGCTGGAATGTTGCTTCCAACAACAAACGGTTCTGCCAAACACCTCCATTGAGTCCGATCGTTGCGATATTGTGGGTTTCAGCCAGTTCAAGGCCCACTCTGCTTACCGCTTCTGCCAAGCCGTGATGAAATCGCGCGGCGATCCGTCCAGCCTCGATACCTTTTGCCAGATCGGCCAGAAGTTCCTGCCACAAGGGTTCCCAGCTTAGCGCCCCGTCCTGCCAGCGATAGCCGTAGGCGGAGTTTCGTTCTCGATCCATGAAAGGCGTGGCGGCGGCTTCCAGCTCGATCGCCGCCTGGCCTTCGAAACCTGCCTGTTCACGACAGTAACCCAGTGCGGCGGCCACCGCGTCGAACAGTCGCCCGGCCGATGATGCGGGGGGGCTGTTGAGCCCTTTGCTGATCATGGTTTTTAGCGTAGTGAGTGGTTGCTTACTGATAAACCGGATGATGTCGAGATCCGCGTGGCGTTCTATGAGACGGTCGCCGTCGGGCAGTTGCAGCAGGTGGGCCAGGGTGTTGCGCCAGGGTTCGCGCATGGCCTGGGCTCCGCCCGGCATGGGGACCGGCTGGAATCCGCCCAGTTTTTGATAACCGGTGTAGTCGGCCAGCAGGAATTCGCCGCCCCAGAGTTCGCCGTTGTCGCCCATGCCCAATCCGTCGAGGGCGATGCCGAGCACTTGTTGTTCACGGGTTATGTGGTGCTCGGCCATGCAGGCGGCGATGTGGGCATGGTGGTGTTGCACTTCGAGGAGGGGGAGTCGTTCCTCTGCGGCCAGTTGTCTGCCGAGTTGGGTGGAGAGGTAGTTGGGGTGTTTGTCGACGACGATCCGCTGTGGGGTGAAGTCGAAGAGTTGGCGGTAGAGGGCGAGATTGTGGCGGTAGTCCCGGTAGGTGGCGGCGTCTTCCAGGTCGCCCATGTGCTGGGAGACGATGGCCTCGCCGTCGCGCAGCAGGCAGAAGCTGTTTTTCAGTTCGCCCCCCATGGCCAGGGTGGGCGGCAGGTCTTTGAAGGTTTCGCCGAGTGGAATGGGCTGCGGTGCGTAGCCCCGGGCCCGGCGCAGCAGGCGCGGCGCGGATGCGGCGTAACGCACTACGGAGTCGTCCAAGCGGTTGACGATGTCCCGGTCGTGCAGCAGCCAGATGTCGGCGATCCCCGCGAGACGCTCCCGGGCTTCGCCGTTGCCGGTGCACTGGGGTTCGTCGCTGCGGTTGCCGGAGGTGAGCACGATGGGACGGGGCATGGCCTGCATCAGCAGGTGGTGCAGCGGGGTGTAGGGGAGCATGAAGCCGAGGCTGTTCTGTGCAGGGGCTATGCCCTCGGGCAGGGGTTCGCCTTGCGCCGGGAGGATGACGATGGGGGCGGCCCGGTCGTGCAGCAATTCGCGCTCTTCGGGACTGACCCGGGCATAGCGGCGGACCATGTCGAGATCCCGGGCCATCAGGGCGAAGGCTTTGTGGTAGCGGCGTTTGTTGTGGCGCAGCCGGTCGACCGCCTGGGGGTTGCCCGCGTCGCAGGCGAGATGAAATCCGCCGATGCCTTTGATCGCCAGGATCTGTCCCTCGCGGATCAGGCGTGCGGCGGTGGCGATAACATCTTCACCGGGCCGGGATTGGGGCGCTTGGCCTTCGGCGTCCTCGAGCCAGACCCGGGGACCGCACTCGGGGCAGGCGTTGGGTTGGGCGTGAAAACGCCGGTTGGACGGGTCGCGGTATTCCGCTTCGCAGGCGGGACACATGGGGAACGCCGCCATGCTGGTGTTGGCCCGGTCGTAGGGGACCGTGTTGATGATCGACAGGCGCGGTCCGCAGTGGGTGCAGTTGGTGAAGGGGTAGCGGTAGCGTCGGTCGGTCGGGTCAAACACTTCGGCCAGGCACTCGGGACAGGTCGCCGCGTCGGCGGCCACGCCGGTGCGGGTCTCGCCGGGGTGGCTGGGTCGGATGGTGAAGGCTTCGGGGGATTGTCCCTGGGTGAGACGGCTGCGTTCGACTGCCTGGATACGGGCCAGGGGTGGCGCTTCGGCGTGCAACCGCTCGATGAACCCGTCCAGCGCAGCCTCATCGCCCCAGGCCGTGAGCAGTACCCCTTCGGCGTCGTTCCATACCTCGCCCCGCAGGCCGCAGTCCCGGGCCAGACGCCACAGGGTTGGGCGCATCCCCACCCCCTGTACGATACCGCGGATGCGAATCGATTCGCCGATCATCAGTGCACCGTGCAGACCATGCAGGGATCGAAGGAGCGGACGATGTGCTGCACCGCCACCGGTTCGGTTTCGCCGTCCCGCACCGGGGCGTTGCGCAGGGCCAGCTCCAGAGGGCCGGGCTGCTCCTGCCGGTCTCTCGGGGAGAAGTTCCAGGTGGTGGGGGCGATGATCTGGTAGTTGTGGATGCGCCCTTTCTTCACCTTGAGCCAATGTCCGAGACTGCCCCTCGCGGCCTCCACCAGGCCGAAGCCCTGGGCCTCGTCCGGCAACGGACCACCGTGATGGAAGGGCTCGCCCGGTTTGAGGTCGCGAGCCCATTGTTCCATCGCCAGGGTCACCCGGGCGATCTCCAGCAGGCGGGCGATCACCCGGTTGCGCACGTTGCCGCCGCTGCGCGCCACCAGGTCGCGGATCAATGGGTGGCCGTCCACCAGCTGCCGCGCCAGGGCGCCGACCTCCACCACCTGGCCATCCAGCCTGGGCGCTTTGCACCAGGTGTAGCCCTCATCCAGATCGGTGGCCGGCAGGGTGACGCCGTCGAAGGGATGCCGGGGTTCGCTCTGCATCTGCATCCAGCTGTGGGCGACATCCTCGCGGATACGCGCGGTATCCAGCGCTTCGACCCGACCCTCCTGCCAGACACCCTGGGCGAACAGCGCTCCCTGGCTGGCGGCATAGGCCCCGTAACTCATGAACCGATCGCTGGCGCGCCCCAGCTTGTGCAGTTCCAGGGACTCGGCGATGTGCAGGAAGCGACGCAGGTCACCGGTCTCCGGCGAAGCGGCTCGGCGCCAGTCTTCCAGGGCCTCTGCGGAATCGAGGGCGATAATCCGTTCCAGGCTGTCGCCAAACAGGGTGCGTTGCAGAAAGTCGCGAAACGCGTAGAGCAAACCGAGCAGATGGGTACGTTCCTCCGCCGCGACCGCACGGGTGGAACCGCCCGGCTGAATCGCCAGGGTGTGGGGCCACTTGCCTGCCAGCAGACCCTGCAGGTGCATGAACTCGGCACGGGGCCTCAGCACCTCCCGGGAGGCCGTACCCTTGAGCGCCTTGAAACGCCGCTCCGCCCCATCGAACCAGGGCTGGTCGCGATAGACCGCGCGGGCGAAGTCGGGCATGAAGAAGAGGTAGAAATGGGTCAGGTGATCGGCGACGTTCTCACCAGCGAGAATCAGGTTGATCGCCCGCTCCCCATTGGGCGGCGGAGTCAGCCCCACGACATCGGCCAGGGCTCGGGCCGAGGCGACGGATTGGGCCACCGAGCAGATGCCGCAGATGCGCGGCACGTAGACCAGGGCATCGTAGGGATCCTTGCCCAGCAGGATCTGTTCGTAGCCGCGATACAGAGGGGAGACCACCCAGGCTTCGGCGACCCTGTTGTCTTGGATCTCGAGCTGGACTTCCAGGTCGCCCTCGACGCGGTTGAAGGGACCGACGATGGTTCGGCTCATGGGCTCTTCTCTGTGTTATCCCGGATGTTCAAGGCAGGCTCCGCGGTTGCTTTGGCCAGCGGACTCAATTGAGTCCTGCCGCTTGTTCTATTTAACACTCCTTTGTCGTGGGTTTGTTACCGGAGTTCGTGGGTTTAGACACGCTTCAACTCTGGTGATACTGATGAGCCATAGTACCGTTACTTCCGCACATTCGGAACAGGGTGTGTTATCCCGGCCATTGTAAAAACTGGTGCGATGATGACGTAACGGATTTGGCGGTTTGCAGGCTGAACACCTTGTAAATACGGAGATAGATTCCTAAAATGCAAGGTATGATTAATCGTCAAATGACCGAAAAGCTTCACGCAACCATTGCAGGCTGCAACGCGGCAATCGTGGCTTGAGTGGCTTCCCGCAGGGCGAGGTAGGCGATTTAAATGCCAACTCAAGACATGCCTCGTCTAAATGTATGATTTGTATAGGACACTACACTAGGTGCACGCCAAGTCGGCAAGACAACGCTGGCAAAAACCATTGCTAAAAACATCGACTCGATTTACCTCGATTTGGAAGCCCCCGAGGATTTGCTGAAGCTCAGTGATCCCAGTAGTTTCTTGAGTTCTCACGCCGATAAGCTGGTTATCCTGGATGAAATCCAGAGAGCCCCGAACCTGTTTCCTGTGCTGCGGGGACTGATCGATAAAAACCGGGAGCAGGGTCGCAGGTCAGGTCAGTTTTTACTGCTTGGATCAGCATCAATGGATTTGATGCGCCAGACCTCCGAAAGTCTCGCGGGGCGGATCAGTTATCTCGAGATGAGTGGCCTGAGTCTGGTTGAAGTTGATGGTCACCAACAGGAAAGGCAGACCCTGTGGCTGCGGGGTGGATTTCCCGACAGCTATCTTGCTGTAGATGATGATCTGGCCATGGACTGGCTGGAAATTCTGATACGTACCTATCTTGAGCGCGACATCCCACAAATGGGCTTTCGAGTTCCCGCGGCAAGACTACGTCGGCTGTGGACGATGTTGGCGCATCTTCAGGGCGAAACCGTTAACTACTCCAAGCTCGCCTCAAACTTGGAAGTCGATGCCAAGACGGTAACACACTACATTGATATTCTGACGGATCTTTTGTTGGTCAGGCGCCTTGAGCCCTGGCATACCAACGTCAAAAAACGGTTAGTGAAATCCCCCCGTTATTACGTGCGCGATAGCGGTATCCTGCACCGGTTGCTGGGGATCAATGCTTATGATGTGTTGTTGTCTAATCCAGTGTTGGGAAAGAGCTGGGAAGGATTTGTTATCGAGAATATTCATTCTATCCTGCCCAGCCGTGCAGAAACCTACTTTTACCGGACAGCTGCGGGTGCGGAGATCGATCTCGTGATCAAGATGCCCTCCTCTGAAATCTGGGCCGTTGAGATCAAGTACGGGGTTGCCCCCAAAATTGGCAAGCATTATAGCCAGACATGTGAGGATGTTGGCGCGAAGTATAAATACATCCTCTATGGTGGTGAGGATGAGTTTCCTGTGGGTGATGATATTAGCGTTATTTCACTGCGAGGGCTTATGGATCGGCTCCGCTAAACATCGGGGGTGCACAGGTGGGGCAGGTGTCGGAGTCAATCATCCAACTCTGGAGCAAAATGTTCAAAAGCTTCTCGGCTATTGTAGGCACCATCCTGAACATCGTATTGATATGGATTGTATTTCCGCTCCAGTTGCCGACGTCTTTTCCAAGTCTTGGTCGCAGCCTTTTTTGCGCTGCAATGACCGAAATCTTTCATTTCACGATAGACGACTTTGCCTGTATCACGCTCGGTCACAACGAACCCCGCGATCTGAGCATGGGGCTCATAAGATGTTTTACTGAATAGACGTGTTAGCCAGCCAATCATAGTTATCCGATCATAACCATGCAGTTGCCCGACTCCAAGCACGCTCGGTCGCCGTTGCGATAGCCATTCGATTCTCACAGATGAGAGGCCTCGGAGTGGGGTATGCATTCCCACGCAGAGCGTGGGAACGAGGCAAGTTTTTTCCCACTTCCCCAAGCCATGCATAGCAACCTCGCCCACCTGACAAGGCCTCAGCAAACACAGTCAGCGGTCAAACACACGGGGAGAAAAGTGCTCAAAAGCTTCGCGGCTACTGTACATGCCATCTTGAACATCGTATCGATATGAGTTGTATTTGCGCGCTAGCTTCCAGTACCGTTTCCACGTCACGGCCGATGCCTTTTCTATGTTTAAGTGACTCACATCCATCATTTCGCGATGGATTTCCCTCCCTGTATCACGTTCAGTCACAACGAAACCTGCAAGCAGGCCACAGGGCTCGGAAGATGTTTTTTTGAATGCAGGTGTTAGCCAACCAATCATACTCGGTTGATCATAGCCATGAAGTCGCCCAGTTCCAAGCACCCTTGGCCGCTGATGCGATGGCCTCTCGATTTTCATAGGTCACAGCGAAAGGGTGCGCGACATCCATGAATATTTCGGAGTACTAGGGTTATTTCCGATACCCACACCCTGGAAAAGGGTGCTAGTTTGACGCCAAAGACAATAGTAAAAGGATTTTCGTCATGGTCAGCACCCAAAATGTCACCAGTGGCCCAATGAGAAACAGCTCGATTGGACAGAGTTCCGATAACGGGTCTTCTGATTCACCGACAGGGATTGACTCAAAGCCATCTTCCCTTTCAACAGAGGCGTAACTCAGAGAAGAAGCGACCACCGAGGAGCGATTGAAGTCGACTCCGACCCCGTTGGACAGTTTCCTGTCCAGTACCGATGGCGCCGCCGGAACCGGGGTGGCCATGGCTACGGGTGCACCTGCCATGGCCGAAGCTCAGAGAGGAAAGCTCTTGTACCGATCGCTTGCGAAAGATGATCCCACAATGGGCGAGCTTAAATCAGGGAAGAGTGTAGAGCCATCGGATATTAAGGCATTTGATCCTGGTGATCCGAAAAATACACGTGAAAATGTAACCTTACGACAACTGAGACCTTATAGTGATAAGCCGATCAGAGGCTCAGACAGGATATCCGTAACCAGTGATCTGGAAGGAATCATCAAGTATACCCAGGAAAACCCAACACGCTTTCCACGCCAGGAGTTTGTCCAGATCAACCCCAAGAAGCTGGGTGCCCATCAGGTGTTGGGCACATCGGATCTGATGCGGGATCTGGACACTCTTAAAGCGCAAACACAAATCAAACTCGATCAGAGGGCGGCGAATCGCGCGACAAACGGGCAGGACCCGGCAAAGCTCAGCAACGCCGATGTAAAACTGCAGCAGAAAATCGCTTCGGTTGAACGGGCAAAGGTCGATGCCCAGGGGTTCAAAGAGTCGCATGTCGTCAAAGAAATCCCCGCGAGGGCGATTGTTGAGGTTACCCCGGGGCAGGTACAGACCGCGAACCGCATCCTGAAAGGGGCCAGGATCGGGGGTGGCGTGATGACCGTGGTAGGTATCGGATTCTCGATCAAGCGGATAGCGGATGCCCCGGAGGATCAGCGTTCCCGTGTGATGACCCAGGAGGCCGGGGCGACGGCCGGGGGTATCGCAGGCGGGGTTGCGGGGGCCAAACTCGGGGCGATGATCGGTGTCGCGGGCGGTCCGGTGGGCATCGCGGTGGGTGCCGTGGTCGGTGGGCTTGTCGGTGGCGCCATCGGCGGAGCGATCGGTTTTTTCTCGGCGGATAAGGCGTTCAGTTTCTTCTCGTAGGCTTGATGATTTTCTTATGCTTGAACTTTTTAGAGAGAATGCGAAATTTCGAAGTCGCGCAAACGCGATTATTGACGGCCGTCAACGAACAATCGATTGTTCAAAGGGTAGTGCTACTTTTGGTTTGTATTATGCGATGGAGTACTGCGCCGCGCTGTTGGTGCTCAGAAAAGAGAGGCAGGCCAAGCAGGCATTCGCGGATTTCATGGAGCAGGCTCGGTCGCTCTTTGTCGAAAACAGGCAGCGGATTTTCGAGGAGAGTCTGGACTTCGAACAACGCGACGCGCATTCGATCGCTTATCTCTGTCGTGTGATCGATGCCTCTGGCTTTGTGGCTCTTTTGACACAAAACAACCCATGGATCGATGCGATTGATGAATGCATTGTGGAGGGTGAATTTGTGTCTTCGGATGGGATCAAGGTCTATGACGGCACCTTCCGTCTCCTGGAATATTTGATCAAGCTGAATCGCGATGTTGTAGAGGCGGCGAGGTTTCGTACGGAAAACTGGGATGAATGGGAGGAATTTGACGAGGTAGTGGACTATGACGTTGATTGGAAGTGCTTCATTGCCGTTGAAAACAGGGATCTAAGCAAGCTACTGGATATCATTGTTCAGGATAAGGTCGACTCGGCAATCAAATTGGAAAACGGAAGATTTCATCCCTATACCGCGTCATTTACAAAGTATGTGTTCGGATATACTCAGGCTTTAGCCCTTCGAATGTTGAAGGATCAACAGCAACCCGGCATGAAGTATCCGGTTTTCGGTATCGATCTGTTGTTATAGCCGATGATTTATTTTTCCTCCGCCTTCTTCCCAGGCACCACTCGGATGTGATCGGTCACCGCGTTCTCTTTGAGCCGGGTGGGGGTGGCCGCTTTCGCCAACGCGGCCAGGGCGACGAACCAGGCCTTGGGCATGTCGGTGGGCAGGCCGATGGGTATGCCGGCGATCTTGGGTGTGCTCTGGAAGCTGTGGTTGGGATTCTCGAACACCGGCGCGGTGCAGTTGATACATGCGTAACCGCCTCGCAGACAGGAGCCCTCTCCGTTCCACAGTCGGGTGTTGCAGTCGGCACGGGCCTGGGTGCCGAGACAGCCGAGGTGTTCCATCATGCAGCCCAGGTCGGAGTGTTTCTCGGCACTCGCCTTGAACTCGTAGTATTCGTTGCGCGGACAGCCGTGATGCACCAGGTGGTCGGTGTAGCTGCGTGGACGGTTGAGTTCATCGAGGGCCGGGGATGCGGTCTCGTCGAGGGCCAGTTGAAGCAGGGTCTGCAACACCCAGTTGGGATGGGTCGGGCAGCCGGCGATGTTGATGACCGGCAGTTCCCGGGGCGAGCGGTAGCCATCGCCCAGCAGACCACCGGGCTCAGGGCCGTCGTATTGCAGACCACAGGCTTGACTGGGGTTGTCGCCGGCGGCGGTCATGCCGCCGAACGCCGCGCAACTGCCGACGGCGATCACTTGGCGAGCTTTGAGCGCCAAATCCCGGATCAGGTCGCGCATCGGCCGATTGCTGCCCGCCTGGCGGTGGAACAGCCCGGTGCCGTTGGGACCCTGAATGACTGAGCCTTCGAGACAGAACAGGTCGAGGGTCAGCTCGTCGTCGAGGATGCGCCGCAGAATGGCGTGCAGTTCGGTTCCGCTCTCGTCGCTCAGGCTCGGATGCCACAAAAGCTCGATACCGGCGCTCTCCAGGGCGGTGAGCAGGTTCGGCGCTTCGGCGTTGAACAGGGAGAGGGAGCAGCCACCACAGCCCCCGGATTGCAGCCACAGCAGGGTGCGCCGGGTCACTGACCACCCCCC
>JARRNW010000229.1:0-5959 GCA_037384565.1 Candidatus Thiodiazotropha sp. | reverse complement strand
CACCAGCGCGCGATCCAGCACGATCCAGGCCCTGCGCAGCCTGGGGGGTGACTGGGCATTGGCATCGGACGAGGACCTGGAGCCGCGCATCGAAATCAACACCACCCTGCTGGGCGGGGGATTCGGCCGGCGTATCCTGCAGGATTATGTCACCCAGGCGGTAAAGATCGCCGCCCGTTTCGAACACCCCGTGCAATTGGCATGGCCCAGGGATGAAGATGTCCAGCACGACTTCTACCACCCGTTTACCCTTCACCATATGAGCGGACTACTAGATAAGAATGGCCTACCCAGGGTTTGGCGACATCGTATTGCCGGCCTGGAGATCGATCCTTATGGAGCCGATGAGCTCCCCTATGAGATTCCACAAGTCAAGGTCGAGCTCTTACGCCTCGAAACCCCGGTTCCGATCGGTCCCTGGCGCTCGGTCTCTCACCACTATCACACCTTTGCCGTGGAGCATTTTTTTGACGCGCTCGCCCGGGCCGGGCAACGCGATCCCCTGGAACTGCGTCTAAAGCTTCTGACCGAACCCCGCCTCAAGCAGGCTCTGGAGATCGCCGCGGAATCCGCTGGCTGGACAAATCAGAACAACCCGCGCTATCTCGGCTGCGCGGTTCATTCAAGTTTCGGCAGCCATGTGGCTGAAATTGTTGAGTTATTAAAGGATGGTCCAGAGCTTCGAGTGGGAAAAATCACCTGCGTGGCGGACTGCGGCCAGGTGATCAACCCGGACAGCCTCAAGGCTCAGATGGAGGGTGCTATCGTATTCGGACTGGGCGCTGCCCTAAAGCCTCCAGTCACCCTGAAAGGGGGCCGGGTGGTACAGAGCAATTTCCATGACACCCCGATCCTGCGTTTCCAGGAAACTCCTGATATTGAAGTAATTCTCGTGCCCAGCCATCAGGATCCGGGAGGAGCAGGTGAACCGGGTGTTCCCCCCCTTGCACCGGCCCTGGCCAATGCGTTACTGGCCGCGACCGGGCAATCCAGCGATGGGTTGCCTGTCAGAGATATCAAATAACTCAGGATAAACAAAGCGTCGACCCGACCACATTCCCTGTGGTCGGGCCAGCAAGTGTTAAGTAGTCTATCTCACCACTTCTTCCACCGGCACTCCTTCGCTCTGTCTTGCCCTACTCCCTGTTGGCAAGTCTCAAATGCCACATCCCTATGGGCTTCATGTTTATTCTGGCAGATCATCGAGATTTGGTTATCGGATTCGAACCCGGAACCGCGTCGGACGATTCCGCACTTCACGTAAGGTTTTTCTGACAATCCCAGGTTGACTTGCCTGTCAAGTGGAAAACTGACCCATCAAGACTATCGGCAGCGGTTTCCTTCCCGTGGTAAAGTTCCCCCGCTAACAACAAATCTGATCAACAGCGAATCCAACAGAACCCATGTGTGGCATTGCAGGTATATTGAACTTGAAGGAAGGCGTGGCACCTTCCCGAACAGAACTCGAACGGATGATCCACGCCGTCCACCACCGGGGTCCGGATGGCTACGGATACTACAACCATGACCGGGTTGGGCTGGCTCATGCCCGTCTGAGCATCATCGACCTGGCCGGCGGCGATCAGCCGATACACAACGAAGACAAGACCCTCCAGGTCGTGTTCAACGGGGAAATATTCAACTATGTTGAATTACGCGCCGATCTGGAGAGACGGGGGCATCGCTTCTACACCCACTCCGACACCGAGGTCATCGTGCACCTCTATGAAGAGTATGGAGAGGCGTTCGTCGAACATCTCAATGGCCAGTTCGCCATTGCCCTGTGGGATGAACCCCGGCGCCGGCTGGTGCTGACGCGGGATCGTGCCGGCATCCGTCCCCTGTTCTACACTCAGTCCGGTGAGCGGCTCTACTTCGCCTCCGAGGTGAAATCCCTGTTCAGCCACCCGGCAATCCCTCGGGCCATCAACCTCACAGCCCTGCAGGAGGTCTTCACCTTCTGGACCACCCTGCCCCCCAACTCCCTGTTCGAGTCGGTGAAGATGCTGCCACCGGGTCATCTGATGACTATTGAGGCCGGTGAGATCTCGATCCGCCGCTACTGGGACTGGCGTTTTCCCAACGAGGCCATCGACAATCTCAAATCGGCGGACGACTGGGCTGAGGAGCTCAAGGCCCTGATGATCGACTCGGTGCGCCTGCAGCTGCGTTCGGATGTGCCGGTAGGCGCCTATCTGAGCGGCGGCCTCGACTCCTCGGTACTGACCTCCCTGATCAAAAATTTCACGGATACCCCGCTGCGAACCTTCTCCATCGGCTTCGAAGACGAGGAGTTCGATGAGAGCGCCTATCAGCAGGATCTGGTGAAATACCTGGGCACGAACCACACCCATGTGCAGTGCAAACGTTCGGATATCGGCGAGGCCTTTCCCAAGGTGATCCGCCACACCGAATCCACCATCGTGCGCACCGCCCCGACACCGTTGATGCTGCTCTCCCAGGCAGTGCGCGAATCCGGTTACAAGGTGGTTTTGACTGGGGAAGGCGCGGATGAAGTGTTTGGCGGATACGACATCTTCAAAGAGGCCAAAGTACGGCGCTTCTGGAGCCATGCCCCGGAATCCCAATGGCGTCCGCTGATCCTGCAACGGCTTTATCCCTATCTGAAGCATTCCCCCACCGCCAGCGGCGCCTTTACCCAACGCTTTTTCCAGCAGGGCATGGAGCACCTGGATAAACCCTATTTTGCCCATATTCCCCGCTGGTCCACCACCCAGAGGATCCTGCAGTTTCTCTCAGACGAGGCCCGGGCCGCGGTCGACCCGCCCATGGACTTCGCCCGAATCGAGCGCATCCTGCCACCTGAGATCCAGCAGTGGAAACCCCTCAACCGTGACCAGTACATCGAGGCGAACACCCTGCTATCGGGCTACCTGCTGAGCTCCCAGGGCGATCGGGTCGGCATGGCCAACTCCATCGAGGGACGGTTCCCGTTTCTCGACCACCGGGTCATCGAATTCGCCGCGGGCCTGCCAAGCCGTTACAAGATCATGGGGCTGAACGAGAAATACATGCTCAAAAAGACCATGCAGGGACTGATCCCCGAGAGCATCCGCAAACGCAGCAAACAGCCCTATCGGGCACCGGACAGCCAGTCCTTCTTCCAGGATGGAAAACCCCTGGACTACGTGGACGACCTGTTCAGCGAGTCGCGCATCAAGAAAGCGGGCTACTTCAATCCCAAGGCAACCAGCCTGCTGCTGAACAAATGCGCCCGGGGCAAGGCTCTGGGATTCGGCGATAACATGGCCTTTGTCGGGATTTTGTCCACCATGCTGATCGACGAGCAGTTCATCGCCACGCCGCCAGCGTGATGGCGATTTCCGCAACAATCGAAATCCGAACGGTTTGATTACGCAATGAAGCCCGAATAGCGTATATTTTGCAAATCCTGAATACAGTATCATTCACTACAATTTCAAAACATTAGGAACCCCCATGTCTGTAGAAGAGCAAATCAGAAACTATATCCTGGAGAACTATCTGTTTACCGATGACGCATCGGCGCTGGACAGTAGCGATTCCTTTCTCGATAAGGGGATTCTCGATTCCACCGGCATCCTCGAGGTGATCTACTTCCTGGAAGACGAGTTCGGCATCAAGGTGGAAGACACGGAGATGGTTCCCGAAAACCTCGACTCGGTGAACAACATCGTAGCCTTCGTCGGGAAAAAGAAAGCCTGATTTTACAGCCATTCAGGTGAGTCATGGGATCTGACGTATTATCTCCGCAAACACCCCTGATTGAGCACTTCAGGGCAGTGGTCGAGGCCCACCCTGACGCTCCGGCGGTTACCGACAGTACGCGACAAGTCAGCTACCGGGAACTGCTCGATGAGGTGAGCAGGGTAGCCGGTTACCTGCACGACCACGGCTTGCGCAAAGGCGACCGGGTCGTGCTGTTGCTGGCCAACTCGGTCAATTACGCCGCAGTCTTCTACGGCGTCTGGGCGGCGGGGGGCGTGACCGTTGCCCTCAACACCCAGTCCAAGGCCCGAAACATCCTGAACTGGGTCAAACATTCCGGATCACGCTGGTTGTTCGTCGATGCCCGCCATCCCGAACGGGCCGCGGTGGCTGCTCAGCTCGATGCGGACACCCGGATCGTCGCCCTCAACGATCAAGCGGTCTCGGATGACGAAGCGGCAAGCCGCTGGCAGACATTGTGCAACGGAGCAACCGACCTGCCCAATGTGACCGTCGACCCGGAGGATCTGGCCTCCATCATCTACACTTCGGGCACCACCGGACACCCCAAGGGGGTGACCCTGAGCCACGCCAACCTGAGCGCGAATGTGTCATCCATCCAGCAGTATCTATCGCTGACCTCACAGGACAGCATTCTCAATGTACTGCCCTTCTACTACTCCTACGGCAACTCCGTGCTGCACACCCATCTCGCGGTGGGCGGTTCATTGATCCTGGAAAACAATCTGCTCTACCCCCACCGGATCGTCGAGCGTATGGCCAACGAGCGGGTCAGCGGCTTCTCCGGGGTGCCGTCCACCTTCGCCCTGCTGCTGGGACGGGTCAACTTGGAAGAGTACGATCTCAGCGGCCTGCGCTACCTGACCCAAGCCGGCGGCGCCATGGCTCCCGCCCTGACGGACAAACTGGTTGCCGCCCTGCCGGACACCCGAATCTTCATCATGTACGGCCAGACCGAGGCCAGCGCTCGCCTGGCCTACCTGCCCCCGGAAAAGCTCATCGAGAAACGAGGTTCTATCGGAATCGCCATACCGGATACGGTGATCGAGGTGCGCAATGCCCAAGGACGGGTGGCACAAGCGGGCGAGACCGGTGAGATCTGCGCCTCGGGACACAACATCATGCAGGGTTACTGGGGGGATCCGGAGAAGACCCGGGAAGTCCTCAAGGATGGTTGGCTGCATACCGGCGACCTGGCGCATACCGATGCAGACGGCTATCTCTACATCGACGGACGCTCCTCCGAGATGATCAAGAGCGGCGCCAACCGGATCAGCCCGAAAGAGATCGAAGAGGTGATTCAGGAGTTGGAAGGGGTCATGGAGGTCGCGGTGATCGGTATCTCGGATGAGATGCTGGGCGAGATCATCCGTGCCTACGTGGTACCCAAGCCCGGTGGCGATCTCGATCGGATGGCCATCCAGCGCCATTGCAAGAACAACCTGGCGATCTACAAGATTCCCAAAGAGATCACATTCATCGACGAGTTGCCGAAAACCGCCTCGGGCAAGATTCAGCGATTCGTCCTGCAGGAGAGCGCCGCAAAATGAACGTCGATCATGTGTGTATCGCAGTACGCTCCATACCCGCGACCCGGAAGCGTCTCTGCGAGATACTGGGATACTCGGAGAAGACCCAGGTGGTAAAAAACACCCGACAGGATGTGCTGGTACAATTTTTCCAAAAGGAAGGCTCTCTGGACATCAAGCTCATCCAGCCGGCCAGCCCGGATTCCCCTTTGAAAAATTTTCTCAAATCCCGGGGTGAAGGACTGCACCACCTGTGTTTCAAAGCGGATGATGTCCACCAGACCATGAACGCCCTGAGCGAACGCGGGGCCCGAATCACCGCCGACCCGCTGCCGGGAGAGGCCTTCGATGATGAACTGATCGCCTTCGCCTACGTGGCCGGTGGTTTGAACATCGAAGTCATCGACACCGATAAGCGTCGCGATCTTATTTAGAAAAAAATCAACGGGAGAACACCGAATGCAATCCTTATCCGAACGGTACGAAGCTGAAATTCTCAATTTCGACCGTGATCAAGCGGTCGACAAAATCTGCGAAACCATGCGCGAGGTAATGCGCAGCCGGCTGAAAAAACGCGGTCTAGTGGTCGCGGTCTCCGGCGGTATCGACAGCTCCGTGTCCGCCACCCTGGCGGTCAAGGCATTCGGACCGAAAAAGGTGTTCCTCATCCAATTGCCGGAAAAGGCATCCGCGGAAGATAC
>JARRNW010000228.1:0-7056 GCA_037384565.1 Candidatus Thiodiazotropha sp. | reverse complement strand
AACATGGTTTCCGGCGATTTTAAAGCCGGCATACGTGTCGGTATGGATGGTGCAAATTATTGCAACTGGAACATCCTCGACCTGTTATCTTACGGCTATTTCCTCGTTGATCGCCAACTCACCACCGACCCACGGGGGCAGCTGCAATTTATGAGTCCCAAGTTCGGTGCCTGGCTGCGCAACGTCGCTGAGTATTGGGGGCAGTATCTGGAAACCAAACCTTCGGCGGCGAATATCCCTGAATTCACCTCGGATCCCAACTTCGGCGATTGGTATTGTCCGCCAAAAGGAGGTTATACCACCTTCCAGGAGTTCTTTACTCGTGAACTTTGCCCGACGCAGTTTCCCAGCGGTTCACGCCCTGTCCATGGCTACGATGACCCTAACACGGTGGTTTCCATCGGCGATAGCATATCGGCGGGTTGGTGGCCAATCAGTACTGACGGCAAGCTGGTGACCACCTATGACAGCGTAAGCCAGGTGGGCGTGCCGATTAAGGGTAAGCTCTACAACGACGTGCATGATTTCATCATGGGCGGCGAGGATGAAAAAGTGCTGGAGGAGTTCGGCTCCATCGATCCGGACATCTTCAATGGCGGAACCTGGACCCACCAGTTTTTGAATGTCAACAACTACCATCGGCTACACGTGCCGGTGGCTGGCGAGATTATCTATCTGAAGCACATCCAGTCGGGTGTGCGGCTGAAATCCGCTTGGGTGCAGGCGCAGGACCCGGCGGACATCTCCTATTATGACCCCCAGGACACTCCCGACTGGCAGTTTGGCCAGACTCGGATGGTAATTGGGATCAAAACCCGGGACTCAGGCATCGTAATTATCTCACCCATGGGTATGGCGCAGGTCTCATCCATTGAGAAGCGAAAATGGGTAGTTAAAGGTGCAAAGGCCCAAAAGGGCTGGGAGTTTGCGAACTTTGCCTTCGGAGGCTCGGATTTCGTTATCATTTTCCAGCCAGAGGCGAAGTTTGTTCTGACTGCTCCCACTGTCGACCATGTCCCTCCCGGCGATGGCGTCAACTATGCACTTTCTTTGCAGGGTACCAAGTATGGTTGTTTTGGAGGTAACCCCGATTGTCGAACGATCGGGGATGACTTCACGATCTGTGATGAAAGCTTGATGACTGCCAGCAGAGTCCTTCCGCTTGCCGCTACACATCTTCCGCCCCCATTCCGGGGTCTTTCACTGGGAGGACTGGTCTCGCATCGACCACGACTATCAGGTGGGCCGTATTCGTCAATCAGGACAGCAAGGCATCCTTGCGAAACATCAAAACCGGACACCGAACCGGGCTCAAAGAGCCCGGATTCTTACGCGAGTCCATTTAGTTGCTCGGACAAATTTGCACCATGCCCGAGCAGACTAAAAGTCAGCTGATACCTATGGGATAAAGGGGATAAAGGGGATGAATCGTACGAAGCAATCAATGAACGGTATCGTGTTGAAGATTTTCTTTAAACTCATGGCGATCTCCTCTCGAAACTTGATGATTTATGTAATATCAGGAGACTGAGTTATGGAAGGATTAGGTGCTGACAGATTAAAATGCTGTCCATAACAAAGTCCGTTTTTCACATCCAGCAATTCCCTTTCCATACGTAAAACAAAATTCCTTTTTCTGCATATTATTATAATCCAAATCATAATCCCTGTCAGATCAAAGAAGTAAACGCTGTATTTTCCATATCCCAGGAGACAACCCGAACATTATCCTTAACTCAAGTTTCGGAGTTCTAATCGCGATTCAGAATACAGCCTTCGCCACTCGGGTCTTCATACAAGATATATCCGAGATTGCTTCGGGATACGAATACAATTCCGAATATATTTTTGCAACGGATAGGTTAACATCTACATTTCTGCTTCGCTGACCAATCCATGACTGAGCAATCCCTACATGAAGGTTTGGAACCGCAGATCCGCAATGCGGTACGGGCGGTTATCTTGCGTGACGGGGCGGTGCTGATGCAGAAGAAACGCTCCGAAACCAAGGGTGAGTGGTATACCCTGCCCGGAGGAGGTCAGAATGCGGGCGAGACATTGGAGGCCTCACTGATTCGCGAGTGTGAAGAGGAACTCGGGGTGCGGATCAAAGTGGGAGAACTGCTCACGATAGCCGACACGTTCAAGCCCCGCGAAACCGCTGTGCCATCAACCCGCCATGTGATCGAGATCTACTATGCCTGCCAAGTACCCGCGCACTATCATGCGCACTCAGGAGACCACCCGGACAAACATCAGGTCGATGTAGTTTGGCTGCCAATAGGGCGTCTCGCGGGCTTCTCCTTCCAACCCAATGACCTAGTGCAACTCCTGCCACGCATCATCACTGACGGTTTACGGGGTTACCTCGGAGAGATTGGTTAAGATGACACACTCTCTAGCCATTCGGGAAAACCTCCATTTTTTGCTCGTGGAAATCCTCTCTCACCTGACACTACTCAATGAATATCTGGAACAGCCCTCGATCAGCATCGCCACCCGGCTGATGGAACGCCGAGGCTATATGGAGAGTCTGCGCAGAACCATTCAGGAACATTCCTTGCGTCAGATGACCGAAAAACCCAAGCACGAAGCCGATCGTCAGCGCTATCGCTCTATCGAAGTAATTGCCACCCAGTTGGAGAGGATGGCGGAGCTTTGCCGGGAATCCGTGATGCAGGCTGCTCAAATCCAAGATTATCAACTGACCCAAACCAAGATTTACCGCAGCATGCTGGAGCGGGTTGACGACGCCGTGAACCTGATTGAACCCGCCCTTCAAGAGCAGAATACGGCCCAGGCATTGAAGATTGGCAAGGTTGAAGGCCAGCTCAACCAAGACTATCAGCAGTTCCTCAAAGCGGAAACAAAAGCCCTAAAAAAAGCCCAGCGCCCGACCGACTGTATCAGTCAGATACTGCTCGCACACCACATCAAGCAATTAGGAGACGCATTGCGGGTTATCAGCGAAGCAGTGATCTCAATCAGCATGGGCCAGCACTTCAGCACCGAACGCTATCATGCCTTGACCCAATCTGTCGAAGACCTCAAGACCGTCAACGGCCTCGATGACCTTCAAGTCGTTTCGATGTCGCCAACCCGTTCCGGTAGTACGATAAATGCGCTGAGTGATGAAGATGCGGTCACTCATGCGGTTTTCAAAGACGGACGCAAGCGTAAATTAAAAGCGGAACGTCAACGGGTGGAAGATTGGCACGAAATCCTCCCGGGGTTAGCGCCGAAAATCCTCTCCTACCGTAAACAGCGTGATTCTGCCTCGCTTTTGATCGAGCATTTGGCGGGAGAAACCTTCGAACAGATTCTGCTTCACGGGTCCGCTGGACAGCTACAGGCCGCCTTCGGCCAACTCACCGAGACGCTCAAAAGAATCTGGCGTGAAACCCGTAGCGAGAAACCTGCGCGGGCCGACTATATCGGGCAGCTGGATAAACGTCTGCCCGATGTCTACACCATACACCCTGAGTTTCAAACCCCCGATTGCTTCATCAACGGTCTAGAATTGCCTGGATTCCGCCAGTTGATTGACCGTGCGCGTCAACTTGAAAAGTCTTTCAAGGTCCCCTTTTCGGTCTATATCCACGGGGATTTCAATGTAGACAACATCATCTATGATGCCCATGAAAAGCGTATCAACTTCATCGACCTGCACCGTTCACGCCATATGGACTACCTGCAGGATGTGAGCGTTTTCATGGTCTCCTGCTACCGTTTGAAGGTGTTCGATCCGGTAATCCGTCGCCGCATTCAGGTGCTTTGCCATGACTTCTATCGCTTCTCTAAACAGCAGGCACGCAAGCATGGCGATGATTCCTTCGAAATACGATTGACGCTGGGATTGATCCGCTCTTTCGTCACCTCAACGCGTTTCATTCTCGATAAATCCCTCTCCCGAGCCATGTACAGTCGCGCGGTTTACCTGATGCAACGATTGTTGGCATCCCAGGAGAAAGAACGATCATTCAAACTACCCATCGAGGAGGTATTCCTTGGTTAGTGTAAAGATCGGCATCGTCGGCACCCCAGGTAAGTGGTCCACCGAGGCCCTGGCCGACGCCGTGGAAGCCGCCACCGGTTTTCGTCTGGTAATTGACATGGGTGAGGTCTGCGCCGAACTGGCAACAGGAGAACTACGCTACCGGGATTGCAAATTGACAGAACTCGATGCCGTGGCCGTTAAAAAAATCAGCGAGATCTACAGTCCCGCCACCCTTGACCGACTCGAGATGCTGCGACTGTTAGAGCAGGCCGGAGTGCGGGTTTTTAGCAGGGTAGCGTCGATACACCCCCTGATCGACCGGCTCAGCGGCACCATAGCACTTCACCAGGCCGGAATCCCAATGCCGCCCACACGCGTGACAGAGAACCCGGCAGCCGCCCTTTCGGCGGTGCGAGACTTCGAATCGACGGTCTTCAAACCCCTCTACTCCACCAAGGCTCGCGGTATGATGCTGATCGACGACAAGCAGGGTCCAGATCAGGTCCAGCAAGCGATCCAGGCCTTCCATAGCGATAATCCGGTGATGTATATCCAACAGAGACTGGAACTACCAGGAAAGGACTTGGGCATGGTCTTTCTCGGCGGCGAATATCTCGGCACCTACGCCCGGGTGGGAAGCAAGGGTTCCTGGAACACAACCATCAACAGCGGTGGTCAATACCAGGCCTACGAGGCGAGTGAGCAGTTGATCGATCTGGCTACCCGGGCCCAGGCGGTCTTCGATCTCGACTTTACCACCGTGGATGTTGCGGAAACGGCGCAGGGTCCCGTGGTTTTCGAGGTCTCCGCCTTCGGCGGTTTTCGGGGCGCACTCAAAGGTATTGGTATTAATGTCGCGGAGCGCTATGTGGCCCATATGCTCAAGGAACTGACGTGAGCCCCCCCTGGCCACGACCCGAGGAGGCAGCCGCCGCCGCTGATCGGCTACTTGGCGATACGCGACTGCTCGAACGCCCGCTCACCCTTCACGCAAACGGCTGCGAGTTATCGATTCGCTCCAACAGTCAGGCACTGCTCGACCGTCTGGCCCATTACTTTGCACATTTACCCGTGACATCGAGCCAGCAGGGATTGGAGATCATTGTCGTGGAGCGTCCTGCGCCCGACACCGGGCTCCCGTTTATCGACTGGCATAGGGAGCCCGGCAAGCAAGGACGCAAAGACGCCTATCTCGATCTGACCGATGGGCGTCTGCTGTTGAAGGTACGCACCAGCATGCTTTTTCTGCAGAGTGAGAAGCGACGCATTGCGGCCGGCCCCTGCCTTGCCAACGATAACCAAGTGATCAACTTCATCAACAGCCAGCTGATGAACCACCTGCAACAGAATGGCTGGCTAATCTGTCATGCGGCGGCCCTCCGCAAGGAGGATCATGCCATTGCCCTGGCTGGGTTTTCGGGCAACGGTAAATCGACCCTGATGCTGCATCTGATGGAGAAACCAGACTATCGATATCTGACCAATGACCGACTGTTTCTCCGTCAATCCAATCCACTACCCTGGGCGGCAGGCATCCCAAAACTCCCGCGCATCAATCCCGGCACCCTGATCGGCAACCCTCGCCTTCGCGCACTTCTGCACCCCGAACGGCGCAAGATCCTGGAGCAGTTACCGCAACACGAACTGTGGGCCCTGGAGGAGAAACACGATGTAGATATCGCAACACTCTATGGCAAAGATCGGATCGATACCTCTACCCCCCTGCCCCTGAGGTCACTGCTGATTCTCAACTGGCGGCTTTGCGTTGGTGAGCCGCTACGTTTGCAGAGGATCGACCTGGCGCAACGAATGGACTTATTGCCAGCAATCATGAAGACACCCGGCCCCTTCTTCCACAACAGCGCGGGGCGTTTTCAGCGTGACGACGATGTCCTGCCAGAGCGGGAGTACACGCAGATCTTAAGTCGTGTAACGGTATTTGAAGCTTCAGGGGGCATTGATTTCAAGGCCCTGGTGAATCTCTTGAATGACGAGGACCTTTGACTTCTCTACCTTGCTTGCAGAGAAATCTCTTCAGAATGCTGCCACAATAGGGGGAAATCTGAATCGAATCAGAACGCCAGAGGCACCGATCATGTCACGGGAACTCTTATTACTCAGACACGGCAAATCAGACTGGACACAGCAGACGGACGACTTCGACCGACCGCTCAAGGATCGCGGCAAGCGGGGCGCCCAGCGGGTGGGTATTTGGCTGTTACAACAGTCGTTGGTACCGGATCTGGTAGTCAGCTCACCGGCCCAGCGCGCAATCACAACAGCCCAAAAAGCGGTCAAGGCCATGGGTGGTAATGCTGCCAGGATTTTAAAGGAACCACGCATCTACACGGCTCGCATGGAAGACCTGCTGCGAGTGCTGGCCGAGTTGCCAGCGGACACCCATCGAGTACTGCTGGTGGGACACAACCCAGGCCTGGAGTACCTGGTAGAGCACCTAGCCGACCAACCTATCACCACACCGAGTGACGGCAAGCTACTGCCGACCTCCGGGATCGCCATATTCGAAATGCCCGATGAGTGGAGTACCCTCAAAGCGGGCGCAGGTAGACTGTTGAGCATCACCCGCTCCAGCAGTCTGCCGAAAAAATTCCCGTTTCCCGACCATAAGGGTGAGGAGCAGCGGGACAGACCTGCGTACTACTATAATCAATCTTCCGTGATTCCCTACCGTATCAGAGACGACCAGTTGGAGATCCTGGTGGTGATGTCGAGTCAACGCAAACACTGGGTGGTGCCCAAAGGGGTGAGCGATCCAGCCACCAGCCTTCAGGAATCAGCGGAAAAGGAGGCCTTCGAAGAGGGCGGCGTCCAAGGAGAGGTCGGCGAACAAGCGCTGGGAAGCTACCAGTACGAGAAGTGGGGCGCTCCATGCACCGTACAGGTTTATCCCATGAAGGTAACCCACATCATCGATGAAACCGAGTGGGAAGAAAGCTATCGCAGCCGCGAGTGGGTCAGTCCGAAACAGGCTATGAGACGGGTTCGGCAAGCAGAACTCAAACCGTTGATCGAAAAACTGGCAAGACAGTTGAAAACAC
>JARRNW010000227.1:0-7847 GCA_037384565.1 Candidatus Thiodiazotropha sp. | reverse complement strand
GCCTTCCGGAGGTGAGGTGAGAAAACGGCTGATGCGATCCACGAGATCGTTCTGATCGGTTTTGACTGAGCGTTGAATCATGATCGCGAACACCTCGATGACAGATATCTAAATCTTGGTCTACATAAGCTGCAATTCCCATACCACACTGGGAACTCCCGACACTGACGCTACCCCTCGGGAGATTTGTCGTCAACTCTACAATGCGGTCGACCAATCCTGTGGCATATCCTACAAATCCCTGCCGAACCGGTCTCGGGGGGTAACCGTACAAGTTTATCACCGGATTGGGATTACCCTGTTGATTCAGCACTCTAGATCCTGGTCTCGGCTGCTGATCCTAGGCGATGAAGGGAGAATCAGAAAATTGGCATATTTTTTGTTGGGGTTTTCCGTGTCATATCTGAACCGAGATATATGAACCGAGACATCTATGGAATACCTGCTGATCATCCTTTCTACCGCACTGGTCAATAACGTTGTCCTGGTCAAGTTCCTGGGACTCTGCCCATTCATGGGGGTCTCCAATAAACTCGACTCGGCCCTTGGCATGGGATTGGCGACCACCTTCGTGCTGACCCTGGCAGCCTTCGCCGGCTGGCTGTTGGAGCATTACGTACTGATGCCGCTGGATCTCGGGTTCCTGCGAATCCTGACCTTTATCCTCGTAATTGCCGTGGTTGTGCAGTTCACCGAGATGGTGGTGCGCAAGACCTCGCCGGCGCTCTACCAGGTGCTGGGTATCTTTCTTCCCCTGATCACTACCAACTGTGCTGTGCTGGGTGTCGCCTTGTTGAATGTACAGCAGGATCACGATCTGCTGGCGAGCTTGATGTACGGCTTCGGCTCGGCTCTGGGATTCACTGTGGTCCTGGTGATGTTCGCCGGTCTGCGCGAACGTCTGGCCCTGGCTAATGTACCCCAGGCATTCAGCGGCGCGCCGATCGCCTTCGTGGTCGCCGGACTCATGTCTCTGGCGTTCATGGGGTTCGCCGGCCTTACCAGTCATTGAAGGAGTTTTGACGATGGTTAGTGCAATATTGATCATAACCCTGCTGGGTATCATGATGGGCGCCATGCTCGGCGTGGCTGCGAAATACCTGGCTGTCGAGGGCAATCCCCTGGAAGAGGAGATCGAGGGGTTGCTGCCCGGTTCACAATGCGGCCAATGTGGTTACCCGGGCTGTTCCCCGGCCGCCACCGCGGTGGCCAACGGCGAGGCCCCGGTCACCCTCTGCCCTCCCGGTGGCAAGGCCCTGGCGGAGGCCCTGGCGGAAAAGCTGGGGGTCAGTGTCGATCTTTCAGGGGTCGCGGATCAAGCGCCAAGGGTGGCTTTCATTCACGAAAATCTCTGTGTGGGCTGCACCAAGTGCTTCAAACGCTGCCCCACGGACGCGATTCTCGGCGGTCCCAAGATGATCCATGCGGTATTCGCGGATGCCTGCACTGGCTGTGAGAAGTGTTATGACGTCTGCCCGACCGAATGCATCGAGATGCGACCCATCCAGTTCACCCTACAGACATGGTACTGGCCCGAGCCAGCCAAGGTGGCCTGATGCAAACTGCGCAACTGTTCAAACTGTTCAAGATCCGCGGCGGCGTACATCCGGACGACCGCAAGGAACTCAGCGCCGGTCAGATGATCGAGACCCTGCCTATGGCGCCTCTGTTGCACATCCCACTGCAACAGCACATCGGCGCCGCGGCTGAACCTCTGGTACGGCGCGGTGACGAGGTAAAAAAAGGCGATATCCTGGCCCGCAACCAGGGGGCGATCTCCGCGCCGGTTCATGCCCCGACCTCGGGCCGGATCATGGGCGTGGGCGGCTATCCGGCACATCACCCTTCGGGACTGTCAGTGCGGACCATCACTCTGAAAGGCAACCTTTCCCTCCGCGGTAAAACTCAACCTGCGCAAGCGCTACCGCCTGCACACCCTGGTGATCAACGGCGCGGAGTGCGAACCCTATTTGACCTGTGACGATCGGCTGATGCAGGAGAAATCCGAGCAGGTACTGATCGGCGTAAGGCTGATGGCACAGGCCCTGGATGTGGACCATGTGCTGTTCGCCATCGAAAACAACAAACCCCTGGCACAGGCGGCGATGCACGCGGCCGCGGAGGCCCACGACTCGGTCACCGTGGTGGGCCTGCCGACCCGCTACCCCATGGGTTCGGAAAAACACCTGGTACAGACCCTGACCGGCAAGGAGACCCCGGCGCGGGGTCTCACCGCCGACATCGGCGTGGTGGTGCACAATGTGGCCACTGCCCTGGCGGTGCACGATGCTATTGTGCTGGGACGACCGTTGATCTCCCGAGTGGTGACCGTCACCGGTGATGCGATTCGTCAGCCACGCAACCTGGAGGTGCTGATCGGTACCCCCCTATCTCAGCTGATCGACTATTGCGGCGGCTTCAAGGCCGAACCGGAACGCCTGATCAGCGGCGGCCCGATGATGGGCCAGCCTCTGCCAAGCACCCGGGTGCCGGTGGTCAAGGGCAGTAACGGACTGCTTGCGCTCTCAGCAACGGAGATCAAGACCACCACTGAGATGCCCTGTATCCGTTGCGCCAGCTGTGTGAATGCCTGTCCCTGTGGTCTGGTACCCCTGGAGATGGCGGCGCAGATCCGTGCCGGTGGCCTGGACAATTCGGTCAAACTGGGCCTGCTGGACTGTATTGCCTGTGGTTCCTGCGCCTATGTCTGCCCGTCGCAGATCCCACTGGTGCATTACTTCAACTATGCCAAGGGCGAACTGGCCTCGCGGCAACGGGCTCAGCATAAGCAAGGCGAGACCAAACGCCTCGCCGAGGCCAGGACCGAGCGCATGGAGAAGATCAAGAAGGCCAAACGGGAGGCCATGTTGAAACGCAAGAAAGAGGCTGAGGCAAAGAAAAAGGCCGAGGCGGAGAAGGCTGAGGCGGCAGGAGCGGAATCATGAACGAACCCCAAATGATCTTCGGTCCCTATACCCATGCGCGCAACAGTGTCTCCCGGACCATGGGTCTGGTGATGCTGAGCTTGTTGCCGGCCACCCTGTTCAGTCTCTACCAGTTCGGTTGGCCGGCGATCTTCCTGTTTGCCATTACCCTGCTCGCCTGTGTACTGGCCGAGGCGTTTTCCCTGAAACTGGCGGGCAAACCCCAACGCATGTTCCTGTTCGACGGCTCCGCCCTGCTCAGCGGCTGGCTGCTGGCCATGACCCTGCCCCCCTGGGCGCACTGGTGGATCGGTGTGGTCGGCGCGATCCTCGCCATCATCGTCGCCAAGCAGGTGTTCGGCGGTATCGGGCAGAACCTGTTCAACCCCGCCATGGTGGCGCGGGTCGCCCTGCTCATCTCCTTCCCCCTGGAGATGACTCTGTTCACCCATCCTGTGCCCCTGTTCTCTGCCCAGGCCCCCGGCCTGCTGGAAGGACTGCGCATTACCTTCGGCCTGTCCGACACCATCGACGCGGTCAGCAGCGCCACCACCCTGGGTCACCTGAAGACCGAACTCGGCCGCGGCATCGGCTTACAGGAGGCGGGCCAGCAGGTCGATCCCCTGTGGCAGTTGGTCACCGGACAGACCGCGGGTAGCCTGGGTGAAACCTCGGCGCTGCTGCTGATCCCGGGCGGGTTGTTTCTGATCTACAAAAAGGTCATCACCTGGCATGTCCCGGCGGCCACCCTGGGCAGTCTGGCACTGTTCTCTGGTCTGTTTCATCTGATCGATCCCGAGCATTATGTGGGTCCCATGACCCATCTGTTCAGCGGCGGGGCAATCCTCTGCGCCTTCTACATCGCCACCGACCTGGTCACCTCGCCGGTTTCCAAATCGGGGCAACTGCTGTTCGGCGCGGGCTGCGGACTGCTGGTGTTCGCCATTCGCACCTGGGCCGGCTATCCCGAGGGTGTGGCCTTTGCGGTGATGTTCATGAACGCCTGCACCCCGCTGATCGATCACTATCTCAAGCCCCGGGTCTACGGCCGGGATCGCAAGGGCAATCCATTGAATTACGTCGATGAGGGGGCGGACATCGGATGAGTACACCGAAGGAACCCACATACCGCAAACGGGTTGGTTATCAGGCGGTCCTGCTGGGCGGCTTTTCGACCCTGGCCACCGCACTCCTGGTAGCCGGTAATCTGGCCACCAAGGAGGATATCCTGGCACGCCAGAATGAGGACCTGTTGAGTTCCCTGAATCAGGTGGTGCCCGCGGAGACCTATAATAGCGATCTGCTGAATCAGCCTCTGTCCCTGCAGGATGATAAAGGCCATCCACTCACCGTCTACCGGGGACTCCAGGGCATGCAAGTCAACGCCCTGGCCTGGGAGATCGTCGGACAGGGATATGCCGGTGATATCCGCCTCATCATGGGGGTCAATGCCCAAGGCGAAATACTGGGAGTGCGGGTACTGGCCCATGCCGAGACCCCGGGTCTCGGCGACAAGATCGAACTGGCCAAGAACGACTGGATTCTGAGCTTCAACGACCACTCCCTGGACAACACCACGGAAAAGCAGTGGCATGTAAAGAAGGACGGCGGTGAATTCGATCAGTTCAGCGGCGCCACCATCACCCCCCGTGGCGTTGTCGCCGCGGTACACCAGGGCCTGGCGTTTTTCAAACAACACCAGGACGAACTGCTGAGCCCGCCGACCCTGAGCGAAACCACCGTATCCCATGGGGATGCCCCGATCATGCCAAAGACACAGGAGTAGCGCCGAATGAGCACCGACTACAAGCGCATCGTAAAAGACGGCATCTGGGACAACAACATCGTGTTCGCCCAGGCCCTGGGTCTCTGTCCGCTGCTGGCAGTGACTGGAACCGCAACCAACGGTCTGGGTATGGGTCTGGCCACCACCGTGGTGCTAGTGGCCTCTGGACTGTTCATCGCCCTGCTGCGGGGCATCATCACCCCTCAGGTGCGGATCCCCGTGTTCGTCCTGATCATCGCTGTGCTGGTCACCCTGGTGGATATGTCCATGAACGCCTGGGTCCATGACCTGCACAAGGTGCTGGGACTGTTCATTCCCCTGATTGTCACCAACTGCGCCATCCTCGGGCGTGCGGAGTCGTTTGCCTCGCGCAACACCGTGCTGACCTCGATGGTTGACGGCCTGATGATGGGTATAGGTTTCACCCTGGCGTTGGTAGTGCTCGGCGCCGCCCGCGAAATGCTGGGTAGCGGCACCCTGTTCGCCAATGCCGAAATGCTTCTGGGCAGTTGGGCGAAGGTGATCGAACTGACCCTGATCCCGGATTACAAGGGATTTCTGTTGATCATACTGCCCCCGGGGGGATTCCTCATGCTCGGTTTTATCATGGCTGGCAAGCGACTGCTCGACCGAAGTCTTGCACAGCGACAGGCCCAGGCTGCGGCCAACGCCTCTGAGCTGTCACTCGAATCGTCTTCCTGAAGGAGTTGAACATGAATGTGGGTGTTGCCTACGCGGACAAATTCAAACAGATCTGGCTCAAGCTCGACGTGCCGGAAGGCGCAACGGTACGTGAAGCCATCGAGCATTCCGGTATCCTGAACCAGTTTCCGGATATCGATCTGGAGAAACAGAGGGTGGGCATCTTTGGCAAACTCACCAAACTCGATAATCCGGTCAACGAAGGTGAACGAATCGAGGTTTACCGGGAGATCACCGCCGATCCGGAATTAGTCGAACGACGTGACACGGACGATGACTAAGGACCCTTGATACGCCAGAACCCCGTACCTTATCCTTGAGCTCTGAAGCCGATCGCTTCTGAGCCACTCCCGCCTTCTGGATCCCGGCATACGCCGGGATGACGGTGTTTTTAAGCTTAAGTAAGTATCATTCCGTTTAACGTCCTATAAAAATAGCTATTATTCATTATTTGACCCGCAGCGTGACTTAGATACCATCAACATACTTTCCTTCTTCCCGTCAGTCCATGCCACACAGCTGGAGACAACATGAAAAATTCAACCTTGTTTCTGATGGTGTCTACCTTGCTTACGATCCCAGCTTCACTCCTGGCCAGAACACCGGAAGAACGGATCGACGAGATGGAGCAGCGATTGAAAACCCTCGAACAACAGGAACCCACCCGCCATCACCTGGACATCGAACCCCTGGAGGCGCCCGATGAAGAAAAAGCGCTGGAAGAATCCCTTCTTGACCGATTTGTCTTCAATGGAGTGATTGAGGTGGAAGCCCAGCAGATTTCACCCGATGAGGGTGACAACAGCAGTGATCTCTACCTGCCCACACTGGAACTGGGTGTTGCCGCACAGGTAAATGACTGGACATCCGCGGAAATCGTACTGCTGTACGAAGACGATGGGACACACTCCGGCGACTTCGCGGTGGACTCTGGGGTTATTCGTATCGCCGACCCACAGGCATCCTGGTACATGGAGGCTGGCCAGTATGGCCTGCCCTTTGGTGATTTCTCAACCCATATGATATCCGATCCACTGACCTTGGATGCCGCGGAAACCTATGACGTGGCCTTGGAAGCGGGCTATGAGTTCAGCGGTGCAAGGTTTGCGCTCTATGTATTCAAGGGCGATCAACAGGATGAGATCAGCAACGGTGGCCTGTATCTCGGTTACAGCCTGGAACACGACGATCTCGCCTTCACCACCAGCTTCGGTTGGATCAATGACCTAAGCGAATCGGACAGCGTGGTCGATGAAGGCTCTGCCGCACTGAATAAAGCACCCGCCTGGACCCTGTTCGCTCAACTCGACTGGAGGGCGTTCTCATTGATCGGCGAATACCTGGCCGCCCGCGAGGCCCTCGATGTCTACAACACGCAAGACAAACCCGCTTTCTACAACCTGGAGGCGGCCTATCACTTCGAGCTTGTGGACAGGCCCGTGACCCTGGCGGTCGGCTGGCAGGGCAGCAACGAGGCACGGTACTATGCCGACGGAATGGATGAGAAGCGTGCGTTGGCAGCCTTCTCCCTTGAACTGGCCGATTCTCTCAATGTCGCATTGGAGGTAGCCCGCAAAGAAGATTACGATGGCGCGCGCGAGCGCATCATCACCGCTCAACTGGCCGTGGGTTTCTGATATCCGGTGTTTAATTAACCCGCCACCACAATCAGGGGTACCTGCATTTCATCCTGACTCACCCCGCCATGCACACCGACCAGTTCAAAACGTTCTTCCTGGGTCAGCCAGTCCTTCAGGGTGTAGTGGTGTTTCATAATCAACACCCGGTCTCCTATACGCCGCTCCAACTCCGGGTGCGGCTCACCCAGACCGTACCAGCCCGCCTCGATCAGGGTATGTGAGGGAACCACTTCCAATGCATGAGACAAGTGCTTTTCAAGGTAACGGTCGAAGGCATCCTCGCATCCAGGGCGCAGGTAGGCATAGGCAGAGCGGGTCTCGCCACACAACGGTAACGCCATGAAGTCCGAAAGTTGGGGATGCTCATCCAGATTCAGACGATCCTCATTCCGGGTGTCGATCTGACCGTGGTCGGCTGTCACCAGCAACAGGACATTGTGGGATCGGGCTGCTTCGGCGAGCGATGCAAAGACGTTATCCAGTTCCAGCAGATGGGTAGCGGCGCGTTTACTGTTCATGCCCTCCCGGTGACCGATCGCATCGAGTTCCGGCCAGTAGGCAAAGAGGTAACCCGGCTCTTCCCGTCGAATCGCCTCAAATATTTGCTCGCGCATCTCCGTCAGACTACGGTAACTGAGCAGCTGGGAATGGCCCAGATGAGCCCGGTTGAAATCGGATTCGGCGATCGTGTGTGGTGAAAGCAGAGTGCTTGAACACATGAGCCGATCACTGAATGACCGGTTGCCCAGCAGTTTCCCGACATCAATCCCGGCCTGAGTGTAGGATACCCCCCCA
>JARRNW010000226.1:0-5988 GCA_037384565.1 Candidatus Thiodiazotropha sp. | reverse complement strand
AAATTGGCGGAATTCGAGATTGTGGATAATCGCCAGGACCCGGAATTCCCCCTGTTGCACACCACGGAACTCTACCCGGAATGGTGTCTCTCGGCCCTACCCAGCGTATCCACCGAAGATGCCGAGCGAATGACTCAAACCGTCCTGCAGGTCTCTCCAGACCTGGAGGCGGCGCGTAAGGCGCGTATCCAGGGTTTTGTCTCGCCCGTGCCCCTCGAGGGGATCAGCCAGGCGCTCAAATCTCTGCATATCGCCCCGTACAATATTTAACCGGAACAATCCGGAAAGCAGGTCCCATGAGAGTGAATCCGGCAAGGCAGGGCGGCTCTGCAATGGTGCAGGCCGCCCCCCCGTCCAGCCACACCATGAGACTGCGTTCCGCTGAGTGTACGACCCTTTTCAGCATAGGAATTCGATGATGAACACTTCGAATACGACATGGACAGATCTCCTGGGTGGTCGACATATTGCGATCAAGTTTACACTGATGCTGGGGATCATCCTCACCGTCCTGTCGAGTCTCACCGGTTACCTCATATTCGGCCAGGAACGCAAAGTCCTGGACGACACCCTGACTGCCTCAACCGAGGTGTTGAATGAGATCACCGACGAACAGTTCAACCATTTTCAGGAGACGATAAAATTCAATGCCGGCCAAACCGGCAAGTTGCTTGCGGCCATCGCCCCGCAACCCATCGCTGAATTTGACCTCTCTCTGCTATCGCAATTTGCACAGATGTCCCTGGAGGACCCGGACATCGTCTATGTGGCGTTTCTCAACCCACAGCAGAAACCCTTTGCCCAAGCAGGTGACAAGTCCGCCGCCGAGGAGCTGCTGACCCAAACCGTGACCTATGAAGGGTCCACCCTTGGCAAGGTGATCGTGGGATACAGCCTGATCCGGGCCAAGACGATGCTGACCACCATCAAAAACAACCAGGGTGAGCATATCAACGAGATCAAGGGGTCTCAGGAGTCCGCCCTCAACACCTCCATGCTAAGCACCCTGGGCATGTTTTTCGTCAGCACCCTGATTTCCATCCTGACCATCGCACTGCTGGTGAAGATTGTCATCACCACTCCCCTCAACCAGGTGGTCGAAGCCTCCCGGTCGCTTGCATCCGGCAACCTGAATACCCGCGTTCCTGTGCGGTATCAGGATGAAATCGGCATTCTCGGCGTGGCATTCAACGAAATGGCCGAGCGGTTTCATGAGATTATCATCAAACTGATCGATACCTCATCGAAACTCTCCCATTCGGCGTCCGAGATGGTCGTCATCACCGAACGTACCCACGAGGGTGTGCGTCAGCAGCAATCCGATACCGAGACCATCGCCACCGCAATGAGTGAAATGGCCGCAACCGTACAGGAGGTGTCCCACAATGCAACCCAGGCATCGGACCACGCCGGTGAGGCTCGTGATCAGGCCAACGACGGCAAAGTCGTGGTGGATAAAACCATTCACGCCATCACCTCGCTCGCCGACAAGGTGCAGTCCGCCGGTCAGGTGATCCAGGAACTCGAAAAGCATGCCGTCAGCATCGGTACCGTGATCGATGTGATCAAAGGCATCGCGGAACAGACCAATCTGCTGGCGCTGAATGCCGCCATCGAAGCCGCTCGGGCCGGGGAACAGGGCCGGGGGTTCGCCGTGGTGGCCGATGAAGTGCGCAATCTGGCGCAACGCACCCAGGAATCAACCTCGGAAATCCAGGAAATTATCGAACGGGTGCAAACCAGCGCAGGCAAATCGGTTCGTGTCATGCAGGAGGGGCAGGACTCAGCCACCCAGAGTGTCGACCTGGCTTCAAACGCAGGACAGGCGCTCGATCGCATCACCCAGTCTGTCACCGCAATAACCGACATGGCTATCCAGATCGCTAACGCTGTCGAGGAACAGAGTAAAGTGACCGAAGAGATGCAGCGTAACGTTGTCACCATCAGCCAGGTCGCCAGCAATACGGCCGAGGCCTCACAACAGACGGCCCAGGAATGCAGCGAACTTGAGCGGGTCAGTGGGGAACTGGGGCAAATTGTCACTCACTTCCAGATCTGAATAGACCGCCGGCGGGCCTTGCTCCGACCCGCCAGTGACAGATATGATTGAGCAGTTTGCCAACACCCTCTACAATTAGGTCCTCTGATTGCAACCTGGATCCGTGAATTCAGGAATTTGGTACTGACTCACACAGGGACCTTGAGTTACGAGAATTAACCAAAATACGCAGGATGAAGTCCCTGTTCCAGGCGCAGCGAAGGGCTATGTAATCGTAGCTGCACCGACGAACAGAGGCATTCAGACAAGCAGTTTCGGTTAATTCTTTTTTTCCCAAGACCCTAAGCCCCATCAAAGGGCTTCATACTGACCGACGATACCACTTACCGGCCCCTCTCGATGAGGCTTCACCTGATCCGGGGGGCCCGGCACACCGTCACTCGGGTGTTTTCACCAACGATCAGATCGTTACCCATCGACCATGACAGAAGTATCACAATGAATCGACCAACCACACAATTTGCCTGGTGGAATCTGTTTCTGCCGTTTATGAAATGGATGCCTTCCCTCAATCAGCGCGACATGCGCTCGGATCTGGCGGCCGGCCTGACCGGTGCGATTGTAGTCCTGCCCCAGGGTGTCGCGTTCGCCGCGATCGCCGGCATGCCGCCGGAGTACGGCCTCTATGCGGGCATGATACCTGCGGTTATCGCGGCACTGTTCGGCTCTTCCCGGCATCTGGTGTCCGGTCCTACCACCGCGGCCTCCATCGTGCTGTTTTCCGCCCTCTCCGTGTATGCCGAACCCGGTACCATGGACTACGTCTCCCTGGCCTTGACTATGACCCTTATGGTCGGCCTGTTCGAACTGGCCCTGGGTCTGGCGCGCATGGGCGCACTGGTCAATTTCATCTCCCACTCCGTGGTAGTGGGGTTCACCGCGGGTGCCGCGATCCTGATCGCCGCCAAGCAGCTGAAGTACTTCTTCGGTGTCCATATGGAGGGTAGCGGCCACCTGCACAACATCGTCGCCCAGTTCCTCGCGGAGGTGAGTAGTATCAACCTCTATGTGACCGCCGTGGCGCTGTTTACCCTGCTGAGCGGGATTGCGGTGAAACGCTGGATTCCCCGGGTTCCCTACATGATCGTGGCCATGGTTTCGGGCAGTCTGCTCTCCTACATACTCAACCAGTCCCTGGGCCAGTCGGTCACCGGTATCGTCACCGTCGGCGCCTTGCCCGACAGTCTGCCCCCCCTGTCCGCACCCAATTTGACCCTGGAGAACATCAAACATCTGGCACCCTCCGCCTTGGCGGTCACCCTGTTCGCCCTCACCGAAGCGGTCTCCATTGGCCGCTCCCTGGCGGCGCGGGGCGGTTATCGCATCAACGGCAACCAGGAATTCATCGGCCAGGGCCTGTCGAACATCGCCGGGGCATTTTTCTCCGGCTACGTCGCCACAGGCTCCTTCAACCGTAGCGGACTGAATTTCCAGGCCGGTGCTAAAACCCCCCTGGCCGCCATGTTCGCCGGCCTGTTCCTGATGGTGATCGTGGTGCTGGTCGCCCCCCTCGCAGCCTATCTGCCCAAAGCGGCGATGGCCGGCATCCTGTTCCTGGTGGCCTGGGGCCTGATTGACTTCAAGGAGATGAACCACATCCTGCATACCTCCAAACGGGAAACCGGTGTATTAATGGTCACCTTCCTCAGCGCCCTGTTCCTGGAGTTGGAATTTGCCATTTTCGCCGGTGTGCTGTTGTCACTGGTGCTCTACCTGGAGCGGGTCTCCAAACCGCTGATCACCACCCGCACCCCGGATCCACGCCTTCACAAACGGGCTTTTTCCTGCGACAGCGATCTTCCCGAATGTCCCCAGTTGAAATTTGTCCGCATCGATGGTTCCCTGTTCTTTGGATCCGTGAACCATGTGCAGGAGGTATTCGAGCGGGTGCGCGCCGAAAACCCGGGACAGAAACATCTGGCCATCCTGGCCCAGGGCATCAATTTCGTGGACCTGCAGGGGGGTGAAGCCCTGGCGGAAGAGGCCCATACCCGCAAGCAGGGAGGGGGCAATCTCTACCTGATCAACGTCAAACAGGGCTTGTGGGCATCCCTGGAGCAGTACGGCTGTCTCGATGCCAGCGGCGGGCGCAATGTATTCCAGTCGAAGAATGCGGCGATCCGGGGAATCTACCAGAAGCTGGACAAATCGGTATGTGCCGGTTGTCAGCATCCCATCTTCCACGAATGTATGAAGAAAACATAGTGAAGCCACCCGGTGATGAGGTAAAAATCGTCTTAATTCCTGGTATTTTCTCGAAAAAACAGATAATCGCCGCCGCGATTTTCACTGCTGTGGCGCTGTATCTCGCCAGCGTGGTGCCCACCCGGGAGATCGCCTGGGTCAGCACCCTGCTGGTCCTGACCATCTATCTGTTCGCCTTCGAGATCGTTGGTGTGGACGTGGCGGCGGCGACCGTGATGGTGCTCCTTGGGCTAACCTCTTTGCTGGCCCCCTTTATGGGGCTGGAACAGGGACTGGTGGACAACAAGCACCTGTTTGACGGATTTGCCTCCAACGCGGTGATCTCCATCATAGCGGTCATGATCATCGGCGCGGGACTCGACCGGACCGGCATCATGAGCAAGGTCGCCGCCTTCATCCTCAAGGTGGGCGGGACCACGGAATCACGAATCATCCCCATTATCTCGGCAACCGTGGGGTTCATTTCGTCATTTATGCAGAACGTGGGCGCCGCCGCTCTGTTTCTCCCGGTGGTGTCCCGTATCTCGGCCCGCTCCGGTCTGCCCATGTCGCGTCTTTTGATGCCCATGGGTTTCACCGCCATCCTCGGCGGCACCATGACCATGGTGGGATCGAGCCCCCTGATCCTGCTCAACGATCTGATTCTTACCTCCAACAAGGCGCTGCCCCCGGATCAGCAGATGGATACCTGGGGCTTGTTCTCGGTGACTCCGGTGGGCATTGTTCTGGTGCTCACCGGGATCGCCTACTTCGTGCTCGCCGGACGCTATGTACTGCCCGTCACCCAAAACGAGAGCAGCACCATTGGCACCGATCCTATGAAGTATTTTCATGATGTCTATGGAGTGGACTACACCATCAATGAGGTGGTGGTGAAAAACGGCAGCAAACTGGTGGGTATGAAACTCGATGACGTGGAGACCGCCTACCGGGTCCGCATCATCGCCTCCAAGCGCGCCGGTGAAGAGACCCGAATCGGCCCGGGAACCATTGCCAGGGACACCGAATTCGTACCGGGCATGGTGCTGGGTGTGGTCGCCGAACCCCGGGACCTGGACCATTTCGTGGGGCAATACCAGCTGAAAAAACGCCGCCAGCTGCGCACCTTCACCGAGTCCCTCTCCTCCGCGGTATCCGGTATCGCCGAGGTGGTCATTCCCCCAGGCTCCAACCTGCTTGGTAAGAGCGCCCGGGATGTGTGGATGCGCAAGACCTACGGTCTGGCGATGATCGGCCTGCATCGGGACGGCACCACGCTGCGGGAAGGCGATGACATCCGCAACATACCTTTCCATGCCGGTGACACCCTGGTGGTGCACACCCCGTGGAACGCCCTGGAACGCATCGAGAAAGACCGCAACTTCGTGGTGGTCACCACCGAGTACCCCCGCGAGGAGGAGATGCGCCCGCACAAGATACTGCCCGCCGCGGTTTTTTTCGCTCTGGCCCTGTTCATGGTGATGTTCACCGATATCCGGCTCTCGGTAGCGTTGCTCACCGGCGCCATGGGTATGATCCTTTCCGGGGTCCTGCGCATCGAGGAGGCCTACGAGGCGGTCAGCTGGAAGACGGTGTTTCTGCTCGCATCCCTCATCCCCCTCGGCCTCGCGGTGGAGACCACCGGCACCGCCAAGTGGATTGCCGAACAGGTGCTGTCGGTGGTGGGTGACATGCCGTTATGGGTGATCCAGACCGCGGTGGCGGCACTTGCCACCTTCTTCACC
>JARRNW010000225.1:0-6034 GCA_037384565.1 Candidatus Thiodiazotropha sp. | reverse complement strand
CCGAATTCCCGTTCCAGGTTGCGCTCCTGGCTGGGTGACAGGGTGTGATCAAAGATCACCAGCTCCGCGTCTTCGTAGTGAATGATTTCGCGAATCTCCTCGGCCTTGCCCCGCCCCACAAAGGTTTTCGGATCGGGCTGTTTTCGACTGCCCTGAACCAGCGCCACCTGAATGGCCCCGGCGGACCGGGCTAGATCCTGAAACTCGGCAATTTCATCGGGATCACTGGGGAGACTCAGATCCATGTGGACCAATACGGCCCGTTCGCCCGATTTCGGTCGTTCAAACATAACGTTGGGAATACAAAGAAATGGTATGGCGCAAGGTAACAATCGGGCGTATCGCGATAGAGATACACCCGTATCTAAAATCAGTGAGGACTAGAAATTGCCGCCGCCCAGGGGAAGTTCTTCATCAGTCTGACCGTTGGCGTGTTGGAAACGCACATTGCGCGCAGGAACCACAGTAGAGATGGCATGCTTGTAAACCATTTGGCTGACACTGTTTTTAAGTAGCACAACAAACTGATCAAAGGATTCAATTTGTCCCTGCAGTTTGATGCCATTGACCAGAAAAATCGATACCGGCACACGCTCCTTCCTCAGTGCGTTTAAAAAAGGGTCTTGTAAGCTTTGCCCTTTGGACATGGAGATTCTCCTTATTGTGTTTGTAATCGTAAAAAAATCAGGTGCTAAGCGTTGAGGACTCTGGGGTCAGCGCTCTCTACTCCATAGGCGCAAGTGTAGCACACTGTGATTTCTGCCAAATATTCAAAATCTCAATAGCCACGATTTGCAGGGTTACCGGCTTAGCTGCTTCCCCTGGTTCATCAAGATGGGGGCAAAGCAATCCGAATTCAAGCAGTTACCGAGAACACAGGCCTTGGAGTACGGGCTAGGACCGCTATGTCGCCGGGTGGTTCCCGCCGAGTTCCGGAAAATAGCGATAGATCAGATCCAACGACTGGGCAAGGACATCGCCCTGCTCATCGAGCCAATGGAGCTGGGGTTCGGCACGCAACCAGGTAAACTGCCGCTTAGCCAGCTGCCGGGTCGCGATAATGCCCCGCTCTACCATTTCGTCCCAGGTGAGTTGACCCAGCAGATACTGAAGCATCTGCCGATAGCCGACGCATCGCATGGAAGGCAGGTCTGGAGACAGATCACCCCGTTCGAGCAAGCCGCGTACCTCCTGCTCAAACCCCGCCGCCAACATTTCCCGAAAACGCCAGGCAATACGTTCATGCAGTACCCCACGATCACCGGGAGCGCGCACCAATTTCAGAACCCGGTAGGGCAGTTCGGTTCCATCACCACCCTGCTGAAGTTCGGACAGTGGCCGCCCCGTCTCCTCGATGACCTCCAGGGCGCGAAGAATCCTCTGGGTGTCATGGGCATGGATGCGCGTTGCGGCCTGTGGGTCCCGTTCTGCGAGCCGACGATGCAGGGTTTCCAGTCCAAAATGCAATAACTCGTTCTCGAGTCGCGCCCGAAGTACCGGATTCGCAGGGGGTAACGCGGAAAGCCCCTGAGTCAGCGCCTTGAAATAGAGCATAGTGCCACCTACCAATAAGGGGACTTTGCCCGCCGCCACGATCTCTCCCATGGCGATGAGCGCATCTTCGCGAAATGACGCTGCGGAGTAGCTGTCGGCTGGATCCCGGATATCAATCAGGCGATGGGGTGCTCTATCAAGGATCGATGCATCCGGTTTGGCGGTACCAATGTCCATGCCACGATAGACCAAGGCGGAATCCACACTGATAATCGCCAGCGGAAGATGCCGGATCAGGTCGACCGCCAGGTCGGTTTTTCCCGAGGCGGTCGGCCCCATCAGGAATATGGCGGGTGGAAGTACTCCCCCGGTGGATTCCTGCAAGGTCATCTCAGCGCCCCCGCAGAAACAGGCGATCCAGTTCCGCAAGTGACAGGGACACCCAGGTGGGTCGACCATGATTGCACTGATCGGCCCGCTCGGTGCGCTCCATCTCTCGCAGCAGTGCATTCATTTCGTCGAGCCCGAGGCGTCGGTTGGCGCGCACCGAACCGTGACACGCCATCGTCGCCAGGACCCGATCCGCCTCCTCCCGCAAGCGCCGGCTGTGACCGTATTCAGCCAGATCCGACAACACGTCCCGCAGCAGCCGTTCGGGATCCGTGCCACGCAATAACGCGGGAATACCCCGAACCGCCAGTGCGTCACGCCCGGAACGACTGACCTCGAGTCCGATCTGCTCGAGAAAGTCCTGAAACTCCTCAACCAGATCCGCTTCGCGCTCGCTGACCGCTACCGCGACAGGCACCAGCAGGGGTTGGCCGACGACGCCCTCACCGTGATAACGCCGCTTGAACCCCTCATAGGTAATCCTTTCATGGGCCGCGTGCATATCAACCAGAATCAGCCCTGACGGGTTCTCCGCAAGGATATAGACGCCATGTAATTGGGCCAGAGCATAGCCCAAGGGATGCATGGATTCTTCAGGATCCTTGGCCGCCTCGCCAGAGACCCCGGTCTCGGGCAAAGCTGTGGGATCGGCATCCGGTCGTTGCAGATCGAATCCGGCATCGTAGACTGATCGAGGTTCGCTAGCCCGCCAGTTGATCCCCTGCTGATAGGGTTGCGAATCCCGTCGCTGTGTCACTGAGTGGTCGGTCGCACTCCCAGCGGCGACAGGCTCAAAAGGGGTACTTTGCTGCGGACGTGTCTGCGCCAGTAACCGGTGCATGCCTCGGAAGATGAAATCATGTACCGAACGGGAATCCCGGAAGCGCACCTCGTGTTTGGTCGGATGCACATTGACGTCTACGGCCCGGGGGTTAATCTCCAAATACAGAACGTAGGCGGCATGCCGTCCATGGTAAAGCACATCCTGAAACCCCTGCCGCACCGCATGTGAAACCAGTTTGTCCCGGATCATCCTCTGGTTGACGTAGAAATACTGCATGTCCGCCTGGGCTCGGGAGAAAGCGGGCCGGGCAACCCACCCGCTAAGACGCAGATCCCCCGCCTGTTCATCGATGGCCAGGGCCTGGTCCCGGAAACCCTCCCCGAGTATCGCGGTCAGGCGTTTCTCCCGCTGCGCAGGATCCTGGCAAGGGGGAAGTGACAATACATTGCGTTGATTGTGCTGAAGGATGAACCCCACATCGAAGCGGGCCAAGGCAAGACGCTGGATCAGGGTCAGAATATGTCCGAACTCGGTCTTTTCGGTACGCAGAAACTTGCGTCGCGCCGGGGTATTGTAGAACAGGTCCCGCACCTCGACACTGGTCCCCCGGGGATGAGCCGCAGGCTTGATCTCATAATCCCGGTCCGAGCCGTCGCCACTGACCGCCCAAGCTTGCTCCTCATCCTGATGGCGGGAGGTCAGGGTCAAACGGGAGACCGAACTGATACTGGGCAAGGCCTCACCCCGAAAGCCAAGACTACCGAGGGACTCCAGATCCTCAAAGCTGCTAACCTTGCTGGTGGCATGTCGGGCAAGTGCCAGCCCCAGTTCCTGTTTCGGTATACCCACCCCGTCGTCCCGAATTCTGAGCCGTTTGATCCCGCCCTGATCCACGTCAATCTCAATCTGCCGGGCACCGGCATCCAGACTGTTCTCGACCAGTTCCTTGACCACGGAGGCCGGTCTTTCCACCACCTCGCCGGCTGCGATTTGGTTTCTCAGTTGCGGGGGCAGGGTTCGTATGGGCATACCGGAAAGCTAGCGTCTGAAAACGGGAATTGTCGCATCAGTCGTTGGTACTCCGTTCCCGGGATTGGATCACCCTCCCGGAATTTCGAGGACCTGACCGATTCGGATGTTATCACTCTTCAGATCATTGGCGTTGCGCAGGCGCTTGACACTGACCTGATAGCGGTTGGCAATGGCAATCAGGGTGTCCCCCGAGGAGATGATATGTTTACGGGTAGCCTGGTTTGCCGCCAGCCAGGTGCCCGGGGGTGGCTGGAATCTGAAGTAGTCGCGAATACCCTTCATCAGGGCGACCGCCACCTGATTCTGATACTTCGAATCACGCAACCGACGCTCCTCACCCGGATTGGAGATGAAGGCAGTTTCCACCAGCATGGAGGGAATATCCGGCGACTTCAGGACCACGAATCCCGCCTGCTGGACTCTGCGCTTGTGGGTCTTACCCAGGGTTTTGAGCTGTGACAAAACACGTCCTGCCGCCTCGGAACTTGCCTGCAGGGTGCCGATCTGAGAGAGATCCAAAAGCACGGACGCGAGCATGTCGTCTTTGTCTTCCAGGGAGACGCCGCCCACCAGATCGGCGCTGTTTTCCCGCTCTGCCAGCCAGCGGGCCGCCTCGTTCGAAGCACCGCTACGTGAGAGCGTGTAAACCGAGGAACCCCGAACACTGGGATCATGGAAGGCATCCGCGTGAATGGATACGAACAGGTCAGCCTGGGCCTCACGAGCCTTGGCAATACGCTTTCTCAGACCCAGGTAGTAGTCACCGTCACGGATCAGCACGGCCCGCATGCCTTTCTGCCGATTGATCTGATCCGCCAGTTTGCGGCCGATCGCCAACACCACATCTTTCTCATTGGTGCCTTTTTTGCCTCGTGCACCCGGATCCTCGCCCCCATGACCGGGATCGACGGCAATCACCACATCCCGCTGACCGGCTTTCTGGGTGATCTTGGCGGTCTTAACGGGCTGCGAGACCCGTCCCGCCACCCGCTTCTCATCATACAGATCCACCACCAGACGATGCCCGTATTCACGGTTGGGCTTAAGCGCGAAACTCCTGGGTTTGACCGGAGTATTCAGGTCGAAGACCACCCGGGTGTCGGACGTGTTGCGTGTCGCGGTGCGCATACCGCGGATGATTTTGTTCTCTTTGCTGGGATCCGGCATGTGGCTGGTCAAGCTGACATTTTTCAGGTCGAGCACCAGCCTGTCGGGATCTTTGAGGGTGAAGATTTTGTGGATCAGTTGCGCGTCGGCGTCGAACACCAGCCGGACATGATCCGGCGCCGACCAGACGCGCAAACCGGTTACCGATGCCTGCTTGGCATAGACAGGAAGACTGCTGATTAGAAGGAACAGCAGAACGGCGAGTCTAGTCCTCATGGCCCCAAGGTCCGATATCATGGAAATACATTTTGAAAGATAGCATGTGAAAGCACTTTTTCCAAGATTTTCTGTTAGATAGCTGTTTTTTCTGTAAAATGTTTTAACCAACGGCCAGATCACCTTGTAATCCCTGTATTATGCCCGTAGCTTTTTCGCTGATCGGCTCAAAAGTGATACGCCTTGCCCCATCCTCATGGGCGATGCTTACAACCAGATCGGCGGACGGCAAGCCTCCCCTGCCTTTATCCGGCCATTCCACCAGCCAGAAGCCTTCCGGGGTCAATAAATCCTCAAGGCCGAGATACTCCAGTTCTTCCGCATCCACCAGTCGATAGAGGTCGAAGTGGTAGCAGACCCGATCATCGATGTCATAGGGTTCCATCAGGGTATAGGTTGGGCTTTTGACGCTTCCGGTATAACCCAATCCCCTGAGGAATCCCCGAGCCAGGGTGGTCTTGCCCGTCCCGAGGTCCCCCATCAGGTAGATGATACAGGGTGGCAGACAGTGCTGCGCCAGGCGGCGTCCCAGTGCTTCCTGTTCGGCTTCTCCCCGGGTGGTCACCACAAACATCTCGGTCTCTACCTTTCATTCAGAAGTTGCCGGACCGGCACGAAAATATCGCCGGCCAGCATACCCGTTTCTCCGTCTAGTGCAGCCCGGTCCGCGGCTGCGGCATGCAGACACACGCCCATTTCAGCCGCCTCCCTGAGGTTCATGCCTTGCGCCAGGAAGGCCCCGATCAACCCACTCAGTACGTCACCAAACCCGCCACTGGCCATCCCCGGGTTTCCGTCACTGCATAGGGCTATCGGTTTGGATTCCGGGGAGGCGATCAGGCTGCCCGCCCCCTTGAGCACCACGACGCCTCCAAATTTTACCTGCAAGGCGCGGCAGGCGGCAAAACGGTCCGCTTCCACCCGGGAAACCTCCCATTGCAGAAGTCGTGC
>JARRNW010000224.1:0-6067 GCA_037384565.1 Candidatus Thiodiazotropha sp. | reverse complement strand
AATATCGCGCCATTCAGATCGGTTTATCAGATGAGGCGGTAGAGTTTTATGTGAACGACTGGATTTATAGCATTAGTGATGCTACAGAGATGGCAGCAGAGATTTATTCCTATGTAGAGAAAAAACAATTTGAATCCGCCAAAGAGCGGATTCCTATTGAAGGAAATTACCCTATCTCTGACAAGATAAAAATACAGATAGGAGCTACATAGGTCAACATAGTTCATGCAGGTCAACAAGGCTGCGTCATCCAGCAGGGCCTGGCTTTTGAACCGCCCTCCCCAGAATTTCCGGTGCACTCATCCTCTCCATTCGCCCGTCTCGCGATGCTTCCATTGAGATTACGCAGTTGCTGTAATCGGACTAAAACATCTCTCTCATCCACATCAAAAACCAGCCGTTTGAGTTTATGAACGACAGCAGACGCGGTTTTCGTAGTGGTATTGGCGAGAAACCTTCTTGAAACCTTCTCATTATCCAAAGTAATTATATACAGAGCGTTACTCATTTTCACAAAAACTTCAAACATCTGTTAAAGTTTCAGCCCTGTACGAATCTAAATATTTTATATTTACCTTGAACTTACAAATAACCTTACAATTAAACTGTAAATTTTTACTGACATTGACCGCGCTATTCCTGACTGAAATAATGTAAGTCGTTTTTAGTGGATCTTGACATACCACATACATATATATGGACTCTTTACTGTGACGACACAGCATTTCTAAAGCAATATCTGTTTGATACCAAGGAGCAGTAAGAAAATGGATGCCAAAATTATCGATATAGATCAGCACGGCAAGACATGCAACGATGCAACATGCGCTGAACTACAAAAAACAATAGATTTACTTAAATGTTGCTCTCGAGAAAATCAGAGACTTATCATTGCAACGCTTGGTCCTGAGGATACAAGCAGCGATCTGTGCTGCCAGTATTTCATCAAGGCTATACTGAATGGTAACGCTGAGTGCAAATTATTCCCAAGCTACGAAGCTGCTGCTTATTCGGTTGAGAGTGGTAAAACTGATCTACTGCTAGTGGCCAATGCGTATCACAAAATAAACAAATTTTACATTTCATACAAATTAGAACTAACAACCTTTTTTGTGTTCGATACAGCTGAATATGGAATTGCTTCAAAGCAGCCATCAATGTTTTCAGAATCAACCTCGCACGACTTAAGAAAATTCGTATTGTACACACATCCCGCACCCGCGCACTTAATACCAAATCTATTGGACAGGTACCAGTTTAAATATGAAGTTGGATATGCGAGATCGACAAGTGAGGCTGCCAGGCTCGTTGCGCCCGGAAAAACTGATCTGAATCTAACGAACGCACTAGCTGCCAGGAAGGGTTTGCAAATAGGCACGGACACATATCGTATTAAGATGCTTTGGTCCGTATTCAAGAATAGAAATCAAAGTAAAATACCGAAATTCAACACACCACAGATCTTTTCGGCGGACGCGAGGTAATAAGAAAATGAAATGCGTTATAGTGATCGATCATACCCTTCCCAAAGGATTGGCCGCTAACACCACTGCAGTGTTGTCAATTTCATTAGGAGATCAATTGTCGAATGTCGTTGGTTCAAGCGTAGTAGATGCCGCAGGCGGTATATACCCTGGATTGGTGCATATTCCTATACCCATTTTATGCGCTCAGGAAGATAAACTAAAGAACATCCGATCGATCGCCATGGAAAAAGACGATGAAGATCTGCGCTATGTGGCTGTTACGGATGTCGCTCAACGATCAAAAAATTATCAAAGCTACTTGAGAGACATGTTAGAATCAGACCCCGAGCGGATCAAATACCTTGGAATTGCCTTATATGGAAGAAAAAAGGCGGTTACTTCAATTACTGGCGATCTTCCGCTATATAAATAGGATGAAACCATGTTTACTGATGTTGCCATACGTAGAGAATTACATCCAGGTTTCGAGCAGGCCGCTTTCATGGAAGGACGAAATCGAATTCTGCTTCATAAAGTTATGAAAGATGTTCCTCTCAAAAGACATAGACATAATCATGCACAGTTCGGATATAATTTTTGGGGCACATATCTTTTTACTGCGGAAAACAGTGCATTCAATGTTAGGTCAGGGTCGCGATATTTATTAAGCGGACTGACGCACCATGCAGCATATGCAACAACTGACTATTACTCCATGGACTATAAGTTCATATCTGGAAGTGAATTACCCAACGCAGCCCTGTTTGATCCGATCGGCAGATACACAACTTCTAATCAAGGGTCTACAAATAACGTCGAGGTAGAGCATTTTCAATTCAACCTAAGTAACAATACTATTTCACGCGTCATAAGGGTATTGTCAAATAAAGAAAATATATTTCAGTTAAAAATAGATCAAGCGAAAACAAATTTCTTGATTTCAGGATCAAAGACTCAGGTATATTGCAACGACATGTCAGCGCATTTAGAGATAATGCGAATATACAAAATCTCCCCTATCGATTATATGACGCTTAAATTCACCGATAACTCCACGGAAATATTGATATTGTCAATATAAGATAGAGTCAACAAGGAATCCTGAATGGATAACGTAAAAAAGGGACACATTATTGCCTTCGCAACAATATTTATGTGGAGTACAACTTTTGTATCAACAAAAGTTGTACTGGAGTCGTTGTCACCAATAGAAATATTGTTATTTAGATTTATTTTGGGCTATTTTGCGCTGCTAATTGTACATCCAAGGTTTAAACTATTTACAAGCATAAAAGATGAGATTCTTTTTTTGTTGTTGGGGGGTAGCGGAGTCTTCCTCTATTTTATTCTTGAAAATATTGCGCTTCAGTACACACAGGCAACGAATGTTGGTGTGATCGTTTCTACGGCGCCTATTTTTACTGCGCTGATAGCATCTATCCTCGTAAAGGATGCAAAGATAAACATAGGGCTAATATTTGGATTTTTCTTGGCGATATCCGGAATACTGCTGCTGATTAGCGATCGCAGTGAAGTATTAGAGCTGAATTTAGTGGGTGATATGACCGCTTTGGCTGGATCATTTTCATTTGGTTTATATTCCGTGCTTACTCAAAAGGTGGATTCCAATAAATACCATTATATCTTTGTCACTCAAAAGACTTTTGTATACGGAATTATCTGGATGCTGATCTATATATTGGTTTCCGGTGAGAAATTAACATATTCAAATATTTTTGATGTAAGGATTTTATCGAACATGTTATTTCTCGGGTTAGTAGCTTCTGGCTTGTGCTTCGTGCTGTGGAATTACGCGATTCGATTGATCGGGTCAGTATCTACCAGTAACTATATTTATCTCGTGCCACTAATCACAGCAGTTACGGCGGTAGTTGTATTGGGCGAGCGAGTAACCTGGAGTATTTTAGGCGGTGGAATCCTCATCATATTCGGACTACTCATTTCTCAGGGAAAAATTGGAATAATACGAATATCCCAAAGAATCTAGGAAATTGGAGAAATATGTGGCCGACGCTGATTAGCGCAGATTAACTCGGATAAGTATCAGAAAACGGGGGTCTTTCCCTGGATTCCGCTTCGCTCCATCAAGGCTACATCTCCATTCAGCGCATAGTGTAATGAGGGGGTTCCAAATCGGAAACGGCGGCCTAAATCGCAACTCGCCACAACAGGGCAAGCAGCTGTTCTCGCTCACTTTCCGAAAGACCGGCGGTCACTTTGGCTTCATGGTGCTCTACAGCCTTTTCCTGCTTGTTCAAGGTACGCTGCCCCTGTCGGGTTAGCACAAGCGTCTGATTACGGCGATCCCTTGGATCAGCTTCACGGGAGATCAATCCCCGCTGCTCCAGCCCCTCGACAAGCTTGACCATACCGGAACGGGCGACGCCCAGGGTGCGGGCCAGATCCACTGCGCGGATGCCCGGGTTCTCGCGAATCAACAGCATCAGGGTGAACCGGGTCGGTGTCGTATCCAGATCGGCCAGGGTGTCATAGAAGTCGTTGTAGATGCGAATCTGGGCCCGTCGCACGGCATAGCCGATGTTCTGGCGAAACTGCGCGGGCATGCGTATCTCATCGCCCACGACAAAATCAGGATAATCGTTCTCGTCCACTTTTCGATCCATAGCAATAGCAATCTCGCTTTAAGGCGGAATCCGTGATTTGTTGCCGGATCATGGCTTTCCCAGATTACGCGCTAACCCGAATGATATTTGTTCAGGATAAGGCAGCCGCGTCCCATCCTTCATGGCCGATGCCCGGTCCGTCGCCCAGACGCATCTCGGCGGAACGCAGGGTGTTCTCAATCAGCATGCTCACTGTCATGGGACCGACCCCACCGGGCACCGGGGTAATCCAGGAGGCCTTCTCCTTCACCCCTTCGAAATCCACATCGCCAACAATGCTGTTGTCCGCCAGACGGTTGATGCCCACATCGATGACAATGGCGCCCCGGCGTACCATCTGCGGCACGATAAGACCGGGTTTACCAGCCGCCACGATCAGGATATCGGCAAGGATCGTGTGTTGCGCCAGATCCCGGGTCTTGACGTGACAAACAGTGACCGTGGCTTCCTTCTGCAGCAGCATCAGGGCCATCGGCTTACCAACGATGTTGGAGGCGCCGACAATGACCACATTCTTGCCCACCACATCGACACCGGTGGTCTCCAACAACAGCTCGACCCCATAGGGCGTACAGGGAGGAAAAATGCGGTTGCCCACAACCAGACCGCCCACATTATAGAGATGAAAACCGTCCACGTCCTTGTCCACCGCGATCGCCTCCAATACCCTTCGCACATCGATATGGGGCGGCAACGGCAGTTGCACCAGAATGCCGTGGACATTCGGATCCGCATTGAACCACTGGATCAACGCCAGCAGTTCCGTCTCCGGGGCGTCGGCAGCCAGGGTGTGGCGAAAGGAGGCTACACCACACTCCTCGCAGGCTTTGACCTTGTTGCCCACATAGACTTTGGAAGCGGGGTTCTCCCCCACCAGGATAACCGCCAGACCGGGCCGCACGCCTTTGGCGACCAGATCGTCTACCCGGGTGCGGAATTTCCCGCGCAGGGTCTTGGCGAGGGCTTTGCCGTCTATGATACGGGCTGTCACGAATCGATCTCCTTTTATCCAAGCCAAACCTGACGGGGATGGCGTAGAGCGGTGATATCGTCAAAGGGCGAAGCTTCGAGTAGAACCGCGTCGAAAGGCGCGCCGGACTCGAGCCTGCTGTGTTCGAAACCGAAGTGGCGCCGTGGGGTCGATGTCGCAGCGCGCAGGGTCTTCTCCAGAGAGAGCCCCGCCTCCCGATAACGGTCGATCTCCTCGAACAGGGCATGACCGTGCTCCACTCCCATGCTGCCCGCATCCGTGCCCATCAGCAGGGTTACGCCCATCTCGTCGGCCAGACGCAGATGTTCGGCATGACTGTCGAGGATACGTCGCAGGTTATCCACGGTCTGGGCGGACCAGCCGATCACCTCGGGCTTAGCCAATTGAAAATGCACCGGACAGAAGGTGGGTGTCCAAGCCACCTGGTTGTCACGCATGATCGCCAGGGTTTCCCGGTTCATGAAGAAACCATGCTCGATGGAACCTATGCCTGCCTGAGCTGCGATCGCCAACCCCTTTTCTCCGCTGCAATGGGCAAAGGTCTGGCGTCCACCCGCTTGGGCGGTCTCGACCACCAGACGGGTCGAGGCAAGATCGAACTGGGGGTCATCGGTGACCGCTCCGGCATCGAAATCGATGATGCCGGTGAGAATCAGTTTGATCTCGTCATTCTCATCAGACAGCCGGGTCACTGACTCCCGGATCGCCGCTTCATTGTCCACATCCGTGGCCATAAAGGCGCCGTAGCGCTTGGGACGCTTTACCCCCAGACCACCAGAGCGCACTCGACAGAGATCACCGGAAGTTCTGGCCTCCTCTCGAACACGGTTGTTGATGCCGTGGCGATCACCGGCGTCGCGCACCAGGGTCACGCCACAGGCCAACGCCTGACGAGCGCTGCGCCGGGCCGCTTCGGTAAGATCCTCCAGTGACTGCTTGAGATGAGCCGAACGGATCTTGCCATC
>JARRNW010000223.1:0-7928 GCA_037384565.1 Candidatus Thiodiazotropha sp. | reverse complement strand
ATCCCGGCGTATGCCGGGATCCAGATTGCCTGGCGGTGTGGTAATCTTGGAATCGCCGATAACAAGCGGAGAACCATGTGAGTCAGCGGCGGATTGAACGGGAAAAACAGACCATCTCTGCCATGATGATCCTCTACTGCCATGATCACCATGGGGAGACGGACGGTTTGTGTGAGTCCTGCGCACAACTGCTCGATTATGCCCACAAGCGTCTCGACACCTGCCCATTCCAGGAGTACAAGCCGGCCTGCAACCAGTGTACCGTACACTGTTACTCCCAGGTTCGGCGTGATCGCATCCAGGCGGTCATGCGCTATTCCGGTCCAAGGATGTTATTCCGCCACCCACTACTGAGCCTGTATCACCTGATCGATAAATTTCGCAAGGCGCCCAAACTGGGTGGTGCCGAAGGTTCTTGACGACGAACTTGCCCCTTTTCTTGGCGGTAGAATTCATAGATGCGGGATCTTCCGATATAATACGGCGCTTTTTCATCTTCCCACCGATCGGCCAGTTTAGGGTTCCAGAGTATGAGTGATGGCAATCTAGTTACCGAGATCAGCAAAAGACGCACTTTTGCCATCATCTCCCATCCGGATGCGGGCAAGACCACGCTGACGGAAAAACTGCTGCTGTTCGGGGGGGCGATCCAGATGGCCGGCACGGTCAAGGGTCGCAAGGCGGCCCGGCATGCCACCTCGGACTGGATGGAGATGGAGAAGGAGCGTGGCATCTCGGTTACCTCCTCAGTGATGCAGTTTCCCTACCGGGACGAGATTGTCAATCTCCTGGATACCCCCGGCCATGAGGACTTCTCCGAAGACACCTACCGCACCCTCACCGCCGTGGATTCGGCGCTGATGGTCATCGATGTGGCCAAGGGCGTGGAGGAACGCACTATCAAACTGATGGAGGTGTGCCGGCTGCGGGATACCCCGATCCTGACCTTCGTCAACAAGCTCGACCGGGAAGGGCGCGATCCCCTGGAGATCATCGACGAGATCGAGCGGGTACTGAAGATCAAGTGCGCCCCGGTCTCCTGGCCCATCGGTATGGGCAAGCGGCTCAAGGGGGTCTACGATCTGCGCACCGACACTACCCACCTGTTCAGCGCCACCCACGGCGGCAAGATTCAGGTGGGCGAGATCATCCAGGGCATCGAAAATCCCAAGCTGGATGAGCTGATCGGCGGTCAGGCCCAGGAGCTGCGGGATGAGATCGAGCTGGTGCGGGGAGCCAGTCACGAACTCGATCTGGAGGCCTATGCCCGGGGCGAATTGACCCCGGTGTTTTTTGGTTCGGCGATCAACAACTTCGGTGTCCGGGAGCTGCTCGACGCCTTCGTCGAATATGCCCCCGCACCGCTCTCGCGAAATACCCAGCAGCGCCTGGTTGAACCCAATGAAGGCAAGTTCAGCGGCTTCGTGTTCAAGATTCAGGCGAACATGGATCCCCAGCACCGGGACCGGGTGGCCTTTATGCGGGTCTGTTCCGGTCAGTACCGTAAAGGCATGAAGATGTTTCAGGTGCGCACCGGCAAGAGTGTCCAGGTCAGCAACGCCATCACCTTCCAGGCGGACGAACGCCGCCACGTGGAGGAGGCTTGGCCAGGCGACATCATTGGTCTGCACAATCACGGGACCATTCAGATCGGCGACACCTTCAGCGAGGGTGAAGCGTTGAAGTATGAGGGTATTCCCTATTTCGCACCTGAGCTGTTTCGCCGGGTGGTGCTGCGTGACCCATTGAAGCAGAAGGCGCTGTTGAAAGGAGTGTTACAGTTGTGCGAGGAGGGCGCCACCCAGGTGTTCCGTCCGATGAAAAACAACGACCTGATCCTCGGGGCCGTCGGCATGCTGCAGTTCGATGTCGCGGTACAGCGCCTCAAACATGAATACAAGGTCGCGGCGATCGTCGAGGCGGTGAGCGTGGCCACCACCCGCTGGATCGTCTGCACGGATGACAAGATGCTGGAGCGTTTCAAGGACAAAAACTTCGAGAATCTGGCCCTGGACGGTGACGATCAACTGGTCTATCTGGCGCCTACCCGGGTGAATCTCGATCTGGCTATCGAACGCTGGCCGGAGGTGTCATTCCTGGCCACTCGGGAGCTGTAAACCCTGCAGGCCAAAGGGCCAAACAACACAAGCCTCAATCGGCAGATTTAGCAGCCTTTGAAACAGTGAGTGAAATATCGGTTGCCCCGAGCAATTCTGTTGAGCGGGTAACCGAGGTTACCATGATTTCGTCAGGGTCGCTTGTTGGCCTAAACAGCCCCGGATAGGATTGCAAATCAATCGGCCTAAACCATACTTGGAGTATAGGGACCACTGATTGATTGATGACCCGGCGCGAGACGGAGGAAAGCCGCTATTGCGTGTAGTGTCTCCTCTGCAGGTTGATTGTTCCCGGGGCTTCCTTATCCCTAATGCGCGATCCAACCGAATCACGGGTTCCTGAGGTGTTTAAAAACAACATTCGGCATGTGGCTGGTGCAACATCTCTATTTAATACGCAGCAATCGCACATCCGACTAGGAGGTTGATGATGTTTCTGATGCAGAAAGACAGCGAAAAGCTGGTTGAAGTACTGAGTCTGACTGACCTGTTCAATCCGAATCACCACAAGATCGTGGGACGTTTCCATGCGGGGGAAGAGCTGCAGGATGCTGAAACCTTCACCAAGGAGCAGATGCAATTTCCATCGGGTGAACCCCTTCCTCAGTGCTGGCTCGATGCCACTTACCGGCAGCACTGATCAGCGGAGTTGATGTCCCCGAAAAGAGTTGGAGAGGGGGATTTGTCCGTCGTCAGTCCCCTCCCAGCGAGGGGGGGATGCCCTTTTATTCTTTGCTCCATTCTTGAAATTTCCATGAACAATGGATAGCCGAAACCGGGTAAGGGTGAGTATCATCACCTAATCAGAACCAAGAGTCGGAGTAGAAGATGTTAAACAAGACCCTGACGGTGATCCTTGCGGGTGGCCACGGATCGCGTCTCAAGCCATTGACCGAAGAACGCGCCAAACCGGCGGTTCCCTTCGCCGGTCAGTATCGGATCATCGATTTTTCTCTGGCCAACTGTCTGCACTCCGGGCTGCGACGTATCCTTGTGCTCACCCAGTACAAATCCCACTCCCTGCAAAAACACCTGCGCGATGGCTGGTCCCTGTTCAATCCGGAACTGGGCGAGTACATCACCGCGGTGCCGCCGCAGATGCGCACCGGGGAAGGTTGGTATGGCGGTACCGCCGATGCGGTTTTTCAGAATCTCTATATGCTGAAGCGTAGCGGGGCGGAGCGGGTGCTGATCCTCTCCGGGGATCACATCTACCGCATGGATTATGCCCCTCTGCTGGCTTTCCACGAGGAGCACAGTTCCGCTGTAACCCTGGCCAGTATGGAGATGCCCCTCTCCGAAGCTACTCAGTTCGGGGTCATGCAGATCGATGAACAAGGGTGTGTGAGGGCCTTCGAGGAAAAGCCCGAATCTCCCCAACCACTCCAACCTGGGGGCGGCACAGCACTGGTCTCCATGGGGATCTATGTGTTTTCCATGGGCACGCTAATTGAGATCCTCGAGCAGGACCATCAGCGGGCGGACTCCCGCCACGATTTCGGTCACGATATCCTGGCAGGGTTGATCGAAAAGAGCGATGTCTATGCCTACACCTTTGGCGGCAAGGCAGGGCGGGTCAGCCGGGATCGCTACTGGCGAGACGTGGGTACTCTGGACAGTTACTACGAGGCGAATATGGGGTTGCTGGACCCGATTCCTTCACTCGATCTGTATCAACCGGAGTGGCCGATCCGCACCCATCATCGGCAAATGCCGCCGGCTCGAACCGTCCCGGGGGTTGCCGGCAGTGAGGGTATCTTCATCAACTCGATCATCGCCAATGGGGTGGTGATCGTGGGTGGCAGTGTTCAGCGTTCGATTCTGTTTCCGAATGTGCATATCGGCGAGGAGGCGGTGATTCACAATGCCATCCTGTTTGAAGGGGTTCGGGTGGGCGACGGCGCTCATCTCGAAAACTGTATCGTAGACAAGGATGTGGATATCCCACCGGGAGAAAGTATCGGGTTCGACAGGGAACGGGACGCACAACGTTTCACTTTGTCCTCGAAAGGTATTGTGGTGGTACCCAAAGGGTACCGATTCTCCTGATTTATCGCATCGATCAAGCCGTAAGTTGACAGATTCATGAACATTGAAAGGACCGATGGACGATGACCATTACTCCAACCCCTGCCGATGCACCCTACTATGCCGTGATTTTCAGTTCCCGTAGAACCCCGGTGGATGCCGGATACGCGGAAGTGGCTCAGGAGATACTGGAGTTAGCCCGCCAGCAGCCGGGCTTTCTGGGATTTGAATCCGCCCGGGATGCCGCGGGTCAGGGAATATCCATATCGTATTGGGCCAGTCCTGAGGCTATTGCCGCCTGGAAGGCACATGCGGTGCATCAACAGGCGCAGGCGAGAGCCCGGGACTGGTATAAGGTGTTTCATGTCAGAGTCTGCCGGGTGGAACGGGAGTATGGCTTTGATTCTGTGCTTGCACCGGATTCCTAATCAGACCGTCCCCTCTCCCTTTGGCTTGTCTGAACGCCTCTGTTCGTTGTGCTGTTACGGTTAATTCTTTATTTCTTGGGCCCTGAGTTCTTCATCTCGGAGTGTAAGCACTTCGTAACCGTCCGATGTGACCGCAATGGTATGCTCCCATTGCGCAGATAACTTTTTGTCGCTCGTAACGACAGTCCACCCATCTTTTTTCGTTTTCACTTTTGCTTTGCCTTGATTGATCATAGGCTCAATCGTAAAAGTCATGCCTTCCTGCAGAACCAGACCCTTTTCACGGTTTCCGTAATGCAATACCTGAGGCTCTTCATGCATTTCTCGCCCAATACCATGGCCACAGTATTCGCGGACAATAGAGTATCCATGTTTTTCGGCATATCGCTGAATCCCATGACCAATGTTGCCCAGTGTTGATCCTGGCTTAACAGCTCGAATACCTTCCCACATGGCTGCATAGGTTGTATCGACCAAACGTTTTGCAAGGGGGTTTACTCTACCAATCGTATACATCTTGCTTGAGTCAGTAATAAAACCACCATGCTCTAGGGTGATATCAATGTTGATAATATCGCCTGACTTAAGAATCTGCTTGTCCGACGGAATGCCATGGCAAACCACATGGTTGATAGAACTGTTTAATACGTATTGGTAACCATATTGACCCTTGCTGGCCGGCCTGGCGCCCAGTTGATCAACAATATATCTCTCAGCTAAATTGTTGATGTCCAGGGTAGATATACCGGCTTGTACCTGCTTGTCGAGATACTGAAAAACAGATGCGAGAAGCCGGCCGGATTCTCGCATCGTGCATAGTTCTTCTGGACTTTTCAGCTTAACTTCACCCACCCTCAATCTTCCTTATGTCAACATCGGCATGCCTCATTTGCTCACTTATTATTTGAGAAAATGACATGCTCGGGTTGGCCTCAGCAAGCATACCAATCTTCATCCAATATTCAGCCTGAGCATTAATTGAACGAACCATTATCACGCTGGCTTTACGAACATCCTCGTGTAGTGCATCACTTATCTTAACTATGCCCATAGAAAACTCGGAGTATATGAAACGTATATGAATCATATACTGAACGATTTTTCTCGGCAAGTGGGATTAACCAACAACGGGAAATCCCCCGGCTCTGCCGGGGAGACAGCAAATTCCTAATCAGACCGTCCCCTCTCCCTTTGGCTTGTCTGAACACCTCTGTTCGTTGTGCTGTTATGGTGAATTCTTTATTTCTTGGGCCCTGAGTTCTTCATCTCGGAGTGTAAGCACTTCGTAACCGTCTGATGTAACTGCTCACTTATTATTTGAGAAAATGACATGCTCGGGTTGGCCTCAGCAAGCATGCCAATCTTCATCCAATATTCAGCCTGAGCATTAATTGAACGAACCATTATCACGCTGGCTTTACGAACATCCTCGTGTAATGCATCACTTATCTTGACTATGCCCATAGAAAACTCAAAGTATATGAAACATATATGAATCATATACTGATAGGTGGCTCCTGAAATTGCCGCTTTGAGCGGCTCACAAAACTAAAGTCCCCGGCTTTGCCGGGGGATACTTAGTAGTATCCGAGTGGAAGACTTCAAAAGTTGTGACAGAGTTCCGGGTCAGAACAGATCTGTTCTGACCCGGATCAATGCCTAAAGCATCAGCTTAGCATGATGTGCAAGATCAGCTGCTCAGGACGGGGCCATATTGTCTGTCGACAATAGGGATGTGGTTGTCCAGCCAATCCTTGATAAACTTCATTACGCTTGAATCGACTTCGGCTTCATTGGCATGAAATTTCTTTTGCAGATCGGTGCATGTATTTACGAGATCCGCATGTACCTTGCGGTGGTTGGGAAGATCCTCATAGCCTTTTTCTTCCATGAGACGCTCTTCATCAGTAAAGTGTTCGACCACGTAATCTATCAGACTGTCGAGGCGGTTGCCGATTTCCGGGCGTCCACCGTCCGATACGGCGGTGTTTAATGCATTTACCCGATTAAATAACTCTTGGTGTTGTGCGTCGCAAGCTGCAACCGTGGTGCCATATCCCTCTTCAGTCCATACCATAAAAGACATATTTTCTCTCCATTATGCTGAAATTTATCGACTTGATGTCCATATCGAAAAACCGTCTTGGAATCTCTATCCATTGTTCCCTCTGGTTTTCCAATTGGCCGTTTTCCAATTGAATAAGCATCGTTTGATAGATGTATTTAATTGGGGCGTATTTATTACATCACAGTGATGGGAATGTAAAGCATACTTTGGAAACGATATTTAAGAAAATCAGATAGGTCAGAGGGTCTCATTTCATGAAATTGCCTGGATTTCAGCGATGTAGCCTGGATGAAGCGCGGCGGAATCCGGGATCAGGTAGATTGAGAAACTGTTTGGGTTACAACAAATCTCTCCAGGCAATCTCCACCTTGCGGGACTGTGCCAGGGAGAAGGGGTATGCAACGGGTCGGCTCTACAGCTGTTTTCATGCGGGACATGGGAAGGAGATCCGGGATATTCAACGGTGATTCGAGGAGTCAGTACAATTAAGCTGCGCTGTTGTCCGATTTCGTCATTGAGCATTCCCATTGACTGAAAAAGTCACGGTTATTTGGTCGGGTGTTTGTTTGAAGTGTTTGTTGATGGAACTTTTTGAAAGACTTATGAGTTCATCGATTGACTTGTTATTTGGTATCTCGCTAAAAGTGACGTTTACGTTTGTCAGCGATCCATTGTTCCAATGAAATCCAACAAAAGGTTTGCTGCCCGTAGACTTCTCAAGTTCGTCTGCGATTTCCTGAGCGTGTTTAAATCCTTCGGTCATGCTATCGACAACGCCACACCCTGCCAGGATGAAGAATAGAACAATTGCGGTTATTTGTTTTGTAAGTCCTTGCATCGTGAATCGACTCCTTGATGATATTTTTCCAATGACTACACGGTTTCCCTCAATCGCATATTTAGGTGCCGGGTTAATAATATCAAGGCGCAGAAAACCGATTCGGAAATGTCTCAATGTTTGAGCTTCTTTCCTGTGTCTGTGTCGCTGCTTTCGTGATTGGCAAACCGGATAAGTTGAATGCCACCCGATATTAGGGCATTAACAACGGTTGTGATCAAACTCAACATGGCCAACCCGATTATGCTTAGGAATAGGTATTGAAAAGCAGCTGTGGCATGTAGTTGAAATTCATTTTCGTTGAAATGACCACTCAAAACCAGATCGCTGTTTTCAACGGTTGAAGTGATCCATTGCACCCATTCAGACTCTTGTGGGGATTGTATTACCTGAACAACCGATACCGCTAAATAGATTAATGCGATTGCCCCGGATAGAACCAACAACGT